>NZ_JADYTX010000015.1 GCF_021531475.1 Fusobacterium perfoetens
TTAAAATCACAAAACTCGCTAACGCTCAAACAGTTGTGATTTTTAGCATTCGATATCGCTTTATAAATCTAATTTTTCTTCATAATTTCCGTAATTTTTAATTTATATTCTTATTAATAAAAATGCAACAGTCCTTTTTTATTCCTCATCAGAGGATATTATATTTAGTATAGTTTTTGTGAGGATTAGGTTTTTATTACCTGTTTTGTAGGCTATCAATTTTCTTTCAGACAAAGCCTTATAAATAGTTGACTTCCCCATACCAAGAAACTCTGAAAGTCTTTTTATTGTAGTCAATTCTCCAAGAGTTTTATAAGCTATCTTTAGAAATTCTTCCTCTTTAGGATTTCTTGGTTTTGTCCCCTCGATTATCTCCCAATCCTCCATAAAATCAAAATTTATCATGATTCCTCCTATGTTTAGGTGTAGAAAATAAACTCCCTTTTATTTTCTTAATACCCAAGTTAAATCTTTAAAAAATGAGCTATAACGTTGAAGTAGAACAAATAAACTTGTATCATCTATCTTCATAACTTCTCCTATTTTCTCAAGAGTATAACCTTTCAAAAGATAATGTTTTATTAAGTTTAAATTGCTATCCATATGCCCTCCCTATGATAAACTTTCTCCATATTTTTCTTCGTAAAGTTTTTTAATAAAAAGATTTATAAAATATACCTGTCCTTTTCCTGTAACCTTAGTAGTGGCAACCACTGATTGATGTCCATTTGAATGTGTAACAAGGCTTTCTTTTATCTCGAATAATCTCATATCCATAGATTTTTGAGTAGGCATATTGTAAGAATCCCCTTTTTTCATCAGATAATTATTCTCTCTAAGCCAAGCAAATAGACGTTTTTGTCCTATATCGTATCCTTTTTGTTTAATGATTTTTGCAAGTTCTCCAATGAGAATTGAGTGGTTAGACCCCTCCACAGCCTCAGCAAAAATAACTTTTGGACGGTCTTGGCTGGCGTTATTTTCTAGTGCTTTTATTTTCATAGTCTTTTCATCAATTTCTGATTGCATCAAAAGTACAGCCTTTGCTAATAATAGTTTTTCCTCATCTTTAGGTGGTTTAGCAAGATATACCCCTTTTTTACGGATAGTTTTTAATATCTCTTTTATCTTTCTTTTAAAAGTTTTTGCAATAGGTTTTCTTGATTGCATCAAAACTTCATAAAGTCCATCTTCTGTTAAAAACCACATTTCTCTATTTTGACCTGAGTTACACATTGTGTAAGTCAGCTTTTCATCATCATCAACCATATTCAACATATGAGAGATATTAGTATGCCCAATCCAACTAGCCACATCACGAGCTAAAAATAGAGGGTTTTCAATATCTCCATAGATTTTAAAAGATCTTCCCATCATGTTTCTCTTTGCCAAAACTTTCATATTTCCTCCTTTTTCTAATAAAAATAAAATATAAAAATAAGTATTTTTGATTATATACATATCATAAACTACGATTTTTTATCATATTTATATAAATCCCATATGTTTATAAAGTTCAATATTATCATCGGGGATTTCACTATCTTTGTAGGTTTCTTCCCCTATCTTTTTAAAGTTTTTCTCAATGTTATAAAGCCTGTAATCATCTCGTATAGCACTTACTATCCAACCCTCTCCTTTGTTGTTTGATTTTGCAAAAGCCACTACATCTTTTACTCTTTGGATAGGTTTTTTAAATCTCACAATAGTCATATAATTTATGTTCCAATCTTTTAAAATCTCTTTTATAGTATCTTTGTAGAGAGTATCATCTATTTTATTATTTATATTATTATCTATATTATTGGGTATAATATTTTGACCTATCTCAGTAAAATCTTTTGACTGACAAGCTATATTTTTTTGACTTTCATCAGTTAAAATATTTGACTGGTTGTCCAAAGCCCTATAAATATATGTTCTCATACTTTTGTTAATCCCTACTCTTTGGATAAGCCCTTTATTCATAAGGGATTTAATAACAGTAATCACAGTCTGTTTGCTAGAACCTATCCAACCAGCTAAGTAGTTAAGACTTCCCTCAAAAGATGAGTTATTTTTTGAAAATCCGTAGATAATACCGTATATTATAAGTTCATTCCCCTTGAGTTTCAAATCATCTACCATAAATCTTTCAATGATAAAAAATCCGTTTTTCTTCATATATCCTCCTAATTATTCGCCTTAAACGTATAAAAAAGTCAAAAAAATATATACCTTTTAGATATAGTTTCCTCTATCATTTTTATTCCCTCTAAGGATATAATTTTTCCTTTTTTTAGTTTGTATAGCCAAGTAACAAAGGTTGTATAGGGAATACCAATATTACGAGCCATACTCTTTAGAGTTTTTTTATTATTTTTAGAATATTCAATTACATCTTTATAAATTTTTTTAGCCAAAGTTTCAAAATTATCTTTCATAATTAATCGCCCTCCTCGTATAATTATTATACGCCATAGTACGACGTATTGTCAAGAGATTTTTTTTAAAAATATTTTTTTGAGGAAACTCTCCAACACCCTCTCAAACCCTCTATCTCGTATTTTTAGAAAAAATTTTTTTATGGTATCATTTATATATCAAAAGAAAAGGAGGAGATAGAATGACAAATCAAGAGGCAAAACCAATCGTAGAGGAATCTTTAGCAAAGCTTAAGGAATCAGTAAAAAGAGAGGGGACTTATAATAAGGAGATAGCAGATGACAAGCTGACTTTAAAGACTTTGGAAAAGATGAAAACAGATGGAGAGGAGTTACCATTAGATTGTCCATATGAAAGTTTTGATGAGTGGATAACTCAAATAAACAAAGAGATAAAATCTGGTGAAAACTCTCTTGCAAGAATTGGCAAAGAGAAAGCTGAGATAGTGGCTTTTGAGTATTTTGTATCTAATGCTAATTAGTATCAATGGATAACTTTTATAAGTACAAGCTGTTGGAGATAATTATCTTGGTAGTAGAAAAAATTCTAAAAACCCTATTTGGCGATTGATTTTCTTTTACAATTTTTTTACAAGAAATAAATATCTTTTTAACAGAAAAAGGGTATAATCCTCTCAAGAGATTAACCCCTACCCAAGTCAAAAATTTATCCAGAAAAAAAGAGCTAGACATTTTTGTTTAGCTCTTTTGCTATATTTGTGATTTTATTTGTAAAATATATCCCAATATTTTTTATCAATCTGTGAGGTTGCACACCAAGTTTCGTTATCTTTTAAAAGCTCCTTTGCAAAAAGATTAGCCTCATCTTCATAAACTGATATATTCACAAGGTATGTGTTATTAAGAAGAAAATTCAGATTATCAAAATGGTTGCACATCAAGTGTCCCAACTCGTGGGCACAGGTAAAAAGCCGATCTACCTCATTTAGATTTTCATTTATACAGATATATTTTCTTCTAAATTTTTTCATAGAGTACCCTTTAAGATTACCTAAATCCTTGTAACTTACGATTATTCCAAGATAATTGCAAAGACTAAAAGGATTACTCGTACCCCATTTTTCAACTAATTTTTTTACTCTTAAAGGAATATCCATTTCCCCACCCCTATTTTTTTCTTCTTTTGTTAGCAAGTTTTATCTCAAAATAAGCCTCTTGTAAAGATTCAAAAAGTTTAGCCTTGTCCTCATCAGAGATTTTTTCATTTTGGAAGTATAAAATGGCATCTTGTAAGAAATCATTTAACTCTATTCTTTGATTTTTAGAAAGATTGCAAGTCTTATCTGTATCAAATACTATATTACGTCCTAAAAATGCTGAATCCAATCTATTTCTTTCTTTTTTAGTAAGTTTTAATGTTTCACTAAGGATATCTAAAGTTTTTTGACTTCCTCTACTTTTTCCACTTTCGATATCTCCGATAGTTCCATTTCCAACTCCACTTAATTCAGATAATTTTTTTATAGTTAGACCTCTAGAGTTTCTTAATTCCTTTAAAACCAAACTTAATCTTGTCCTTTGCATAGTTCCTCCTCGATTGAATGTACGATAAAATTTATTCCTTAAGATAATTATTCGATAGTTACGTATTTAATCTCATTATACTCCACTATTATAAAAAAAACAAGATTTTTCTTTACTTATTTACTTTTAACGTATATAATAGTATTATACGGATATAAACGAATAAATATAAAAAATGATCTAAATTATTTTTATTTCTTAAATTAGTAATGAAATTGTAAGGGGGAGTTTATGAAAAATATTCCTATTTGCAGATATTGTGGGAAACCTTATAAAAAAAATCCACATATTTTGGAGGGGTTACCCGATTTTATAAAAGAGAAAATAATCTATATTCCTGATTGTGATTGTCTTGAAATCCAAAAAGAAAAAGAACTAGAAGAGCTTGAGAAAAAGAGAGTGGAGGAGTGCAAAGCAAACAGAATAAAGAGGTTTAGAGATATATCTTTGATAGACGAGAAGTTTAGGTTAAGCACTTTTGAAAGAGCTGATATGAGTCAAAACTATATAAAGATAGCTCGTGCTTTTGCTGAAAAGTTTATAGAGAAAGGGAATGCTCCAAGGGGGATTTTATTTTATGGGGGAGTTGGTACAGGGAAGACCTACGCCTCTAGCTGTATAGGGAATTATCTTATGGACAGTGGCAAAACAGTTGTTATTATGAATATGGGGCTTTATATTGGGAAAATTCAAAGGGAGTGGGCTGAGGCAGAAAAAGATTTACTTTCTTATATAAAAGACTCTGACCTTTTGATAATAGATGATTTTGGTGCTGAAAAAATATCAGAGTTTGTTATTGAAAAAACTTTTGCTATGATAGACACTAGATACAGAGCTTTAAAACCTCTTATTATCACCACTAATCTAAATATAGAGGAGATTGGGGAAAGGTTTGGTGCAAGGATAGCTGATAGAATTTCTGAGATGTGCTTTCCTATTCTGGTTACAGGTATGTCAAAGAGAGGGGCTGACACTAAAAGAAAATTTATGGAGTTTTTAAAATAAAGAAAAAAGCCCTTGATTTTCAAGGACTTTAGTCTGGACTATTTATATAAAATATTACCAAAGATAAAACTATCTTAATTGGAAACCAGCTGATTTAATAGTTTCAATTATTCTATCTCTATGAGCCTCGTCCATACACTCGATAGCCACAGTGGCTTTTTGAGAGTTTATTGGTAGGTTAGAGCTATACATAGTTTGGTTGATGCTTAGGACACTTGCTTTTTCTTGAGCAAGGATTGATAAAAGTTTGTTAAGTTCTCCAAATCTATCCTCAACAATAACGTTAAGTTCAACCTTTCTACCAGATAGTACAAGGGCTTTGTTGATTATTCTTTCAACAGCAGTTATATCAGCATTACCACCAGACACAACACAACAGATATTTTTACCTTTTTCTTTTATTTTACCAGAAAGTAGAGCAGCAAGAGGAGATGCTCCAGCTCCCTCAGCCAATACTTTAGATTTTTCTAATAAGAAAAGTATAGCTTTTGCAAGTTCGTCCTCAGTAACTGTCACTATATCATCAACATACTCAGAGATTATTTTGCAAGTTAAGTTACCAGCACGAGCCACAGCAATACCGTCAGCAATAGTAGGACTAACTTTTACAGTACAAGGGCAACCTTTAGCCACAGCCTCTTTCATAGATGGTGCGTTAGACGGTTCAACACCTATTATTTTAACATCTTTTTTAATAGATTTTATAGCTTTAGCAATACCAGAGATAATACCTCCACCACCGATTGGAACTATTACCACATCTACATTTTCTAAATCTTCTAATATTTCAAGCCCAATTGTACCTTGACCAGCTATTACATATGGATCATCAAATGGGTGTAAGAAAGTTGCTCCAGTTTCTTTTTGGATTTCACAAGCTTTTTTATATGCGTCATCATAAACAGTACCTACTTGTACAACCTCAGCTCCATAATTTTTAGTGGCAGCTACCTTTGATAAAGGTGCAGTCCCTGGCATAACAATAGTTGATTTTATACCAAGACTTGTAGCTCCAAGAGCCACCCCTTGAGCGTGATTACCAGCAGAAGATGCAATAACTCCACGAGCTTTTTCCTCATCTGTCAAGTTCATAATCTTATTCATAGCTCCTCTTATTTTGAAAGAACCAGTTTTTTGAAGATTTTCTAGTTTGAAATAAACTCTATTTCCAGTCATTTCAAAAAGAGTAGGACATTCCATAAGTTGAGTTCTTTTTATCGAATCTTTTATGGTGTAAGCAGCGTCTTTAATCATTTCAAGAGTTACATCATTTACCATATTATTTACCTCACTTTTTATTTTGTTTTAAAAGATTTCTAAATTTTTTAAAATTTCATCACCAGTATAGATTTTACACTCTATCACAGGTATTTGGCTAAACTCCCTTATTTTACGAGTGGTAGATGGACCTATTGAGATTACCTTTATTCCCTCAAGAAGACTGTCATCTTCTAAGGTTTTGAAAAAATTCTCAGCACTAGACCCACTAAAGAAAGTAATATGAGTAGCCCCTTTGATAGTATCTATTATATTCTCTTTTGTTGTGTTGCAAGGGATATTCTTATACCCAATATATTTTTTAAACTCTCTTTTATATTTTTTTGAAAAACTTGCCTCGTCAATAGGAGATACATCAGAGGTCATAATAAATATCTTGTCCCCTTCACTTGTAACCTTAGTCATCTCAAAAGCTAGATTTTCACTTAAATATTCACTTGGCATAACATCAGGAGTTATTTTATATTTTTTTAGCTCTTGGGAAGTCTTGCTACCGATAGCCCCAATTTTAAGATGAGCTATATTTCTTATATCATCTATATGTTCAAAGAAAAATTTTACACCATTTGGTGAGTTAAACATTATCCCTTGATAGTTTTTAAGCTCTTTGTAATCAAAATCCATCATATCATCTATAAGGTCTATCATAGGTAAAGATATAGCCTTTCCTCCAAGTCTTTCAATTTGAGAGCCAAACTTATACCCCTCACGAGCCTCACGAGTAACAACCACCTTTTTACCAAACAGTGGCTTATCCTCAAACCATTTATATAGTTCTCTTTTTTCGACAACCTGACCAATTATAATAATAGCAGGTGGTTTTATCCCCTGAGCCTTTGTCATTATATTTTCTAAAGTCCCAATAGTTGTATTTTGACGAGCCTCGCAACCTCTTTCTATTATTCCGATAGGTGTTTCAGGATTTTTACCATATTTTATAAGGGATTTTGTGATAGTTTCTAGATTTTTAACTCCCATTAAAAATACCAAAGTTCCTTGAAGTTTTGCAATAGTTTCAAAATCTAAACTATCATCATCAGCTGTCATACCTGTAAATACGTGGAATGAACGAGCAATTTTCCTATGAGTAACAGGGATACCAGCATATTCTGGTACAGCGATAGATGATGAAATCCCCGGTACCATTTCAAAAGGGATATTGTGAGGAAGTATCGCCTCTATCTCCTCTCCTCCTCTACCGAATACAAAGGAATCTCCACCTTTCAGACGGACAATATTTTTATATTTTCCAGAGATAGCTTTTTTCACAAGAGTTTGGTTTATTCTCTCTTGAAGAAGTCCCCCCTCTGTATTTTCTTTTCCAAGGTAAATTAGTTCTGCATTAGATTTTGCAAAACTAAGTATCTTATCATTTATAAGTCTGTCATAGATAATACAATCGGCATTTTCTATATATCTTTTTCCTTTTAGGGTCAAAAGTTCAAAATCTCCAGCTCCAGCCCCTACAAAATAGATTTTTCCTTTATCCATCTATATCACCTTTTAAAAGTGAGGCTAAAAGCCTTGCTACCATTATATTTTTATCCAATTTTCCAAACATCTTTCTTTTGTAAAACTTGCCATTCATAGAGTACATTCCAAAAAGCTCAATAAATTTTTCCCCATTTTCTTCAACTATCTTACCACTGCAACCAATAGGAGTGTGACAACCACCGTCAAATATCTTAGAAAACTCCCTTTCAGCCTCAATAACTTTTGTTACTTCTAAGTCGGTTATAGCGTCAAGTAGATTTTTTACAACCTCATCATTTTCTCTATACTCGATACATAAAGCCCCTTGTGCTGGTGCAGGTACAACGTCTTCTATATCAAAAAATTCAGTTATCTTATTACTCAGACCTGTTCTTAAAAGCCCAGCTCCAGCAAGAACAATCCCGTCATAATCTTCCTCATATAATTTTCTGATTCTTGTGTGGATATTTCCTCTAAGTGGTTTTATTATTGCATCAGGTCTTATTTGTTTTATACATTGACTACGTCTAAGAGAGCTTGTCCCAATAATGGGATTTGGTGGCAGTTCCATAAGTTTTTGAGAATTTTTTGAAATAAATATATCTCTGTTGTCCTCACGGATTGGTACCCCTGCCATTATTAAACCATTAGGTAAAATGCTTGGCATATCTTTCATTGAGTGTACTGCAAAATCAATATCTCCCTCAAGTAACTCTTTTTCAATCTCCTTAGTGAAAAAATTCTTAATAGATACCCCTTGGCTACCCCAGTTAGTAGAGAGGTCTTTATCTCCAGTTGTAACGATTATTTTTATTTCAAATTCATAGTCAGGGAATCTACTTTCAAGTAGAGATTTAACTATCTTTGTTTGAGCAAGAGCAAGTTCACTTCCCCTTGTTCCTATTAGAAATTTCTTTTTCATTCTAGTTCCTTTCATCTAAATAAATTTTTAAAATCTCCTCTATGTTACTGCTAACCCAAGGATATTGGATAGCAGGACGTCTGAGTATAAGGACTTTTGCCCCTATATCAAGAGCAGATTTTATTTTTTCTAATTCTCCCCCAGTAGTTCCACTTTCTTTTGTTACTAAATAATCTATCTTGTAATTTTTAAGAATAGCCAAGTTAAAATCATAGGAAAATGGTCCTTGCAGAGCAATTATATTTTTAGCCATTATTCCACATTCCTCTAACTTTCCAAGAGCCAAAGTTGTAGGTAAAATTCTAAAATAGATATTCTTAAGATTTGGTAGATTTTTAAATTTTTCTATTGTGTTACTCCCCAGAGTAACCAAGATATTTTTATTGAGATTTGAAATAAATTTAGTTATTTCAAAAATATCTGTAAAGTAAATTATATTCTTATTATCAGAGAAATTATTTTCGAGATTTTCCCTCTCAAAACGGTAGTAAAGAATGTTCACAACCTTTGAAATATCCATAGCATTTTTTGATATTTCCTGTGCATATGGGTGAGAGAAATCAAATATCCTTTTTATAGAATATTTTTTGATAAACTCCCTCATCTCATCTATGTCCATAGGCTTTACAATTACATCTATTGGATACTCTTCAAGAAGTTTTTTCCCATAAGGTGTGGCTGTTGTTACTATAATATTATTTTTATTTTGTTTAAGTAGACTCTCTATAAAATCTCTAGAATCCTTTGTTCCTCCAATTATCCAATCCATTTTTTATCCTTTTGACCTGACTTACACAATATGTAAGTGAGTTTTTTTTATTAAAGTTTTATATAAGGAAAATTAAAACCCCTTTTCCCTACTTTCTCATAATTCTAAAACCAATATAAGAAAAATAAACTAAATCACTTCTCTCTTATCACATATATTAAAAATTACGAAAATATGGAAGAAATTTATGATTTAATAAACGACATGGAATGCTAAAAATCTCAATTGTTTGAGCGTAGCGAGTTTTGAGATTTTAATGGAGTGAGTTTTAATTAAATCAAATTTCTGTAATCTGTAGTAATTTTTAATTATATAAAAGGAAATTAACTTTAAACTTTCTTTATACGAAAAAGAAAATTTTTGTAATTTATATTAATTTCTAATAATATAAACTATTAAAGCCCTATAAATATAAGGGCAAACTACCTCATTATATATTATCATTTTACCTTTTTAATTACCAAAAGTAAAGGAATTTTTATAATTTATTTCTAATTAATTGTACACGAAATTATAGAGAATTTTTTCAAAAAATATAGTATAATATACCTAGATTCAAAAATTTTTTAACAAAAGGGGGATAATATGAAAGGGTTTATTATTGCTGGAACTAAGAGCGGTATAGGCAAGACAACTATAACACTTGGACTTATGAAAAATTTTCAAAATGTATCTCCTTTTAAGATAGGACCTGACTATATAGACGGGAGATTTCACGAATATGCTACCAAAAATCCAAGCTACAACCTAGATTATTTTCTTATGAAAGAGGAGGGTATAAAATATAGTTTCCTAAAACATAGAAAAGATATATCTATAATCGAGGGTGTAATGGGACTTTATGACGGACTGGGAGATAGTCTCACAAATGGAAGTACAGCTCATATTTCAAAAATCTTAAATCTTCCAATAATTCTAGTAGTAGACGGAGAAAAAAGAGGGACTAGTATATCTGCTGAAGTCTTAGGATACAAAAACTTTGACTCTGAGATAAATATCTGTGGTGTTATCATAAATCGTGTAACTTCAAAAAAAGCCTATGATATTTTAGCAAGTTCTATTGAAAAATATACAGGGATAACTTGTCTTGGTTATCTACTAAAAATTCAAGAAGTAGAACTTGGAGAAAGACACCTTGGACTTATTCAAGCTGGTGAAGATGAAAAGCTTGAAGAAAAATTAGAGATACTAGCAAGTAAAATAAAAGAAACAATAAATCTTGATAAAATCTTAGAGCTAACTGAAATAAAAACAAAAGAAAATGAGATAGTTGATAAACTTATAAGTGGTACTATAATCAATACCAACAAGGTAATAAATCTAAAATCAAAAATAATCTCCCTTGATAAAAAAGACAAATATCAAGGGGTTACAATAGGTATTGCAAAGGACAGTGCTTTTAGTTTTTATTATAATGATAATATAGAGTTTTTAAAAGGTTTAGGGGTAGAGATAAGATATTTTTCACCAATAAAAGATAAAACTATTCCAGATAATGTGGATATACTATATTTTGGTGGAGGTTATCCTGAAAACTATGGAGAAACTTTATCTAAAAATCAAAGTATGATAGATTCAATAAGGGATTTTTACAGCAGAAATGGAGTTATATATGGAGAGTGTGGAGGATATATCTACCTTTCAAAATCTCTTACAACTTTAGATGACAAAACCTATAACTTTGTAGGGGTTACAGATAGAAGTTTTGTTATGAAAAATAGATTAAATATCAAAAGATTTGGATATATAGATGTAAACTTTAAAGGATTTTCCTACCCTGCTCACGAATTTCACTATTCTGAGGTTATAGGTGGCAGAGAGGGAGTGTTTAAAATCTCAAAAAAAGACGGACGTAGCTGGGATTGTGGCTACGAAGATAAAAATCTTCTGTGTGGCTATCCACATATCCATTTTTTTACAAGCAAAGATTTGATATTTGACTTGCTTGATAGGGCTTTGGCATACAGAGAAAAGAAAAATCGTTTTAGTTTTATGGATTTTTTTAATTTTGGAAATTTTAGAAAGGGAAAAGAGTAATGAGAGAATATATAAAAGAACCACAACTTATTGAAAAAAGAAGTTTTGAAATAATAACTAGTGAGCTTGGGGATAAGATAAAAAACTTTACTGACGAGGAGCTACCAATAGTTAAAAGGGTTATCCATACAACAGCAGATTTTCAGTATGCTGACCTTATAAAATTTCTAAATAATCCAATAGAAAGTGGGAAAAAAGCACTTTTAGAGGGGACAAAAATATATTGTGATACCAATATGATAGTAAATGGGCTTAGCAAAATGGTTTTAAAAAAATTTGGTTGTACAGCTTATACTTTGGTGTCAGATGAAGAAGTGGCAAGAGAGAGCAAAGAAAGAGGGGTTACTCGTTCAATAGTTGGGATAGAACATGCCTCAAGGGATACGGATACAAAGATATTTTTAATTGGGAATGCTCCAACAGCTCTTTATAGATTAAAGGAGCTTATAGAAAGTGGAGAGATTGAAAAACCACTGCTTGTAGTGGGAGCACCTGTTGGATTTGTAGGAGCTAGTGAGTCAAAGGAATTTTTCAAATCAGTTGATGTACCATATATCACTATTGACGGAAGAAAAGGGGGAAGTACAGTAACTGTGGCAATACTTCACGGAATATTGTATCAGATTTATAAAAGAGAGGGATTTTAAATGAAAAAGTTAAAATCTGGGTATACCACAGGAAGTTGTGTTGTAGCCTCTGTTATTGCAAGTCTTAATTACCTTATAAAAGATGAGATATTGGACTTTGTAGATATATTTTTAGTTGATAATAAAACCCTAAAAATCCCAATAAATCGTCTTAGAAAAAGAAAAAACTTTTGTACAGCCTCTGTTATAAAATACTCTGGTGATGACCCAGATGTAACAAATGGTATGGAGATTTTTACAAAGGTAACTTTGGTTGATGAAATAAAGCCTAATCCCTCAATGTATAATATAGATAATATCTATATAACAGGTGGTCGTGGTGTAGGAGTTATCACAAAAAAAGGTTTGCAACAGCCAATTGGGAAATATGCAATCAATCCAAAACCCCTTGAAATGATAGTAAAAAATATAAAGTTATTTCTTAAAGAAAATCCCATTGGAAATAAAAAAATCTTAGTAAAAATCTATATTCCCAAAGGGCGAGAGATAGCTAAAAAAACCTTTAATGAAAAGTTAGGTATAAAAGGTGGACTTTCGATTTTAGGTACTACTGGGATATTAAAACCAATGAGTGAGGAGGCGTTAAAAGACTCTCTAAAGCTAGAACTTAAAGTTTTAAAAGAGAATAACAAAAAAGATTGGATAATTTTTTCCTTTGGGAACTATGGGAAAAAATATTGTGAGGAGCTTGGGCTTGATACCGAAAACCTTATAGTTATTAGTAACTATGTTGGATTTATGCTAGACTGTGCAGTGGAGCTTGGTTACAAAAAAATATTTTTAGTTGGGCATATTGGTAAGGCTATAAAGATAGCTGGGGGGATTTATAATACCCATAGCAAAGTGGCTGATGCTCGTATAGAAATAATGGTTGCAAATGCTCTTTTAGTAGGAGAGAATATAGAAAATATCCATAAAATCTTGGGAGCTAATACAGTTGAAGAGGCTTGTGATTATATAGAAAAGACAGAATTTTTTGATTTTATAGCCAATAAAGTAGCACAAAAATGTGAAGAATATCTAAGAGGAGAGGATATAAGGTGTGAGGCACTGATTTTTTCCTTTAAAGATAAAATAGGCATAAGTAAAGGCTTTAAATCTATGGTGGAATTTATATAATAAACAGATTGAAAAAATAAAAATCTTGATTTCTTAATAATGAAATGGTATAATGAAGAAAATAAAAACGAGTGAGCCTCTGCTCTAAAAAGAGGAGCTATAAAAACGAGTGAGCCTCTGCTCTAAAAAGAGGAGCTATAAAAACGAGTGAGCCTCTACTCTAAAGTGGGGAACTATAAAAACAAAAGCTATCTTGATGATAGCTTTTTTCTTTATACAAGGAGAGATATGAAAATAGTAGAATTAGATAAAGATTATATAAATTATTTAAGAGGTTTTGATAAATTTGTTTTAAAACCTGATGGAAAAGATTATAAAAAAGAAAGAAAATATTTGGGAGTTGTTTTTTCTTATGATTGTTTTGATTATTTTATTCCTTTTTCTTCTCCTGATAAAAAAGATGATTATGATAAAGATGGAAAAATAAGAAAATCATCAATGGTTGTTATAAGAATGGTGGACAAAAAAGAAAAAGCTAAACTTTTAGGAACATTAAGATTAAATAGTATGATTCCAATATATAATAAGAATGTAATAAAAGAATATGATATATTAGAAGAAAATGATATTTTTTATAAGAGTTTATTATTTAAAGAGTATAATTTTATAAAAGAAAATAAAGAAATAATCATAACAAAAGCTAAAAAACTTTATGATTTAAAAGTTAATAATTCTAAAATACCAATGTTAAATTTTGTTTGTAATTTTAAATTATTGGAAGAGAAATCTTTAGAGTATATATTAAAAAAATAAAAAAGAGAGTTGTAAATATGATAAATGTTATAGGCTTAGGAGTAGGAAATCTTGAATATTTTTCAAAGGTAGGAGAAAATAGAATAAAAACTTCAGATATAATTATAGGTGGAGAAAGGCAGTTAGAGGATATATCACCTATAATACCAAAAGTTTGTAAAGTCTACACACTAAAAAAGTTATCAGATATGTTAGATTTTATAAAATCAAACCTAGATAAAAATATTTCAATAATAGTTTCAGGGGATACTGGTTTTTATAGCCTTTTAAGATATATAAAGAAAAACTTACCTAATGAAAATATAGAGGTTATCACAAATATTTCATCTTTTCAATATTTATTTGCCAAAATCTGTGATACTTGGGAAGACTTTACTCTTTTAAGTGTCCACGGTAGGGAAAATGATATTGTGAAAGCCTTAGAAAAAAGCAAAAGAGGTTTGATACTTCTTACAGATAGCAAAAATAACCCCTATGAGATAGCTAAAACTCTAGCGGATAGTGGGTATCAAAACACTCAAATTATAGTTGGAGAAAGATTATCATATAGTGATGAAAAAATAACTAGATTTTATGCAAGGGATTATAAATCTTATCAAAGAGATTATCAAATGAATGTGGTTATTTTAGAAAAGGAGAGCCAATGGGACATATAAAAGATAGAGATTTTATCCGAGGGGAAGTTCCTATGACTAAAGATGAAGTAAGAGCTATCTCAATAGCAAAACTTGATTTAAGAGAAAATTCAATCCTTGTAGATGTAGGAGCAGGGACAGGAAGTGTCGGTATTGAGGGAAGTACCTACCTTACAAAAGGGTATGTTTATGGAATAGAGAAAAATCCAAAAGGTTGTGAATTGATAAAAGAAAATCTAAAAAAATTTAGGATAAACAATTATAAACTTATTGAGGGTATAGCTCCCAAAGATTTAGATGAGATAAAAAATATAGGTTTTGATAGAATGTTTATAGGTGGCTCATCTGGAAATATGGAGGAGATTATAGATTTTTTTATTGAATACTCTAGTGATGATAGTATTTTTGTAATAAATTTAATAGCTCTGGAAACTCTAACAGAGGTTATGAATATTTTAAAAAGAAAAAATTTAAAAGATATAGAGATAGTAAATATTTCAGTTTCAAGAAGTAAAAAATTAGGAAATTATACAATGATGATGGGAGAAAATCCCATATATATAATAAACGGGAGAAAGTAAATAATGAGTAAATTATATGGAATAGGAGTAGGTGTTGGAGAGCCTGAAATGATAACAATAAAGGCTGTGAATACCCTAAAAAAAATAGATGTGGTGATACTGCCTAACGCAGGTCGTGAGTTTTCAAGTACAGCTTATGGAATAGCTAAAGAATATTTAAAAGAGGGAATAGAATTTATTGATATGGAGTTTTCTATGAATCCCGACGTTAAGCAGAGGGAGATTGAAAGAAAACAAAATGCAAAGGTAATTGAGGAACATCTTGATAGAGGTTTAAATGTTGGATTTATAACGATAGGCGACCCAATGACATATAGCACATATATTTATATATTAGAATATCTTAATGAAAAATATCAAGTGGAAACAATACCGGGGATTTCATCTTTTGTAGATATTGCTTCTCGTGTTAATATTCCACTGGTTATTGGAGATGAGAGCCTAAAAGTAATTGGACTTTATAGAAAATGCGATAGAGATTTTATAATAAAGCATATAGAGGAAAATGATAACCTTGTAGTTATGAAAGCCTCTCTTAAATTTGAGGAGCTTAAGGAGGCATTAAAAATCACAGGAAATGAAAATAATATAGTTTTGGTTTGCGACTCTGGAAAGCCAAATCAAAGAGTATATTTTGATATAATGGACTTAAAAAAAGATGAGATACCATATTTTTCAACTCTAATTCTTAAGAAAGGGGGGATTGAAAAATGGAAAAAGTTTATTTCATAGGAGCAGGACCGGGAGACCCAGAACTAATCACAGTAAAAGGGCAAAGACTTATAAAAGAGGCTGATGTGATTATATATGCAGGTTCACTTGTTCCAAGAGAAGTTATCAATTGTCATAAAGAGGGGGCAGAGGTTTATAATAGTGCCACTATGACTTTAGAAGAAGTTATGGACGTTACTATAAATGCAGTAAAAAATAATAAAATGGTAGCAAGAGTTCATACAGGGGATCCTAGTATTTTTGGAGCTCATAGAGAGCAAATGGATATTTTAGAGGAAAATAGGATAGAATTTGAGGTTATTCCGGGAGTTAGTTCTTTCCTTGCATCAGCTGGTAGCCTAAAAAAAGAGTTTACTTTGCCAGATGTTAGCCAAACAGTTATCTGTACAAGACTTGCTGGTAGAACTCCAGTTCCTGAGAGAGAATCTTTAGAGAGCCTTGCCTCACATAGAGCCTCAATGGCGATATTTTTATCAGTTCAAATGATAGATGAGGTGGTAGAAAAACTTTTAACACACTATCCAATAGATACTCCAGTGGCAGTAGTTCAAAGAGCCACTTGGAAAGATGAAAAAAAAGTTATAGGAACTTTAGCAACTATCTCAGACCTTGTAAAAAAAGAAAATATTACAAAGACTGCTCAGATTTTAGTAGGAGATTTTTTAGGAGATAGATACTCAAAGTCAAAACTTTATGATAAAACCTTTACTCACGAGTATAGAAAGGGAAAAGATGAATAAAATAGCTCTTATTACTGTTACCAAAAAAGGTGTAGAACAAGCAAAAAAAATAGAAAAAATCTATACTAAGGCTCCAATAGACATCTATACTATGGAAAAATTTTCTGATGAATCTACCTTTACTATTAAGGGGAGTTTTAAGGAGCAAGTTGGGGAGATTTTTTCTGAATACAAAAGAATTATTTTTATAACAGCGGTAGGGATAGCAGTTAGAGCTATTGCTCTATATATAAAAACAAAAGATGTTGACCCTTGTGTTTTGGTTATAGATGAGGGGAGTGATTTTATAATTCCGATACTTTCAGGACATCTTGGAGGTGGAAATGAACTAGCTCAAGATATATCCCAAAGTATAGGAGCATATCCGCTTATTACTACATCATCAGATATTTCAGGGAAGATTGCTGTGGACACTCTAGCTCAAAAAATAAATGGAAAGTTGGAAAGTTTAGAGTCAGCCAAAAAAGTTACAAGCCTTATTGTAGCAGGGGAGAGTGTTTCTATAAAAGTTCCACAAAATATAGAAGATAGTAATCCAAGTGGTGTGATAGTAGTATCAAATCGTGAGAAAATTGAAATAACTCAGATTATTCCAAAAAATATTTCAATTGGTATTGGTTGCAAAAAAGATACCCCAAAAGAAAAGATAATTGAAATAATAGAAACAACTCTAAAATCTCTAAACATCTCTACAAAAGCCATAAGAGTTATGGGGACAGTTGATATAAAAAAAGACGAAGTTGGAATAATAGAAAGTGCAAAATATTTTAATGTTCCACTAAAAATTATTTCAAGAGATGAGATAAAAAAAATAGAGGATAAGTTTGAAACTTCTGATTTTGTGAGAAAAACCATAGGAGTAGGGGCAGTATCAGCTCCGTGTAGTATTCTCGCCTCAGAAAGAGAGGGAAAACTTTTAATAGAAAAGTCTAGATTTCAAGGTATTACAGTGTCAGTATACGAGGAGGAGACAAAAGATGGGTAAGATTTACGTTGTAGGGTTAGGACCAGGGAATAAAGAGAATATGACTTTTAGAGCCTATGATGTCCTAAAAAATTCAGATATAATAATAGGGTATAAAACATATGTTGATTTAATAGAGGGTATGTTTCCAGATAAAAAAATAATAAAATCCTATATGAAAAAAGAGGTGGCAAGATGTGAAGAAACTTTAAAACTTGCTCTTGAAGGAAATATAATATCACTTATTAGTTCTGGAGATGCAGGAGTTTATGGAATGGCAGGTTTAATGCTAGAGATTGCAGGCGGTCAAGTAGAAGTTGAGATAGTTCCGGGAATAACTTCAGCTAACGCCTCAGCAAGTCTTGGGGGAGCTCCTATTGTTCATGATAGTGTAAATATCTCTTTAAGCAATCTTTTAACAGATTGGGAACTTATTAAAAAAAGAATAGATTTGGCATCACAAGGGGATTTTGTAATCACTCTATATAATCCAAAAAGTAGTGGCAGATCTGAACTTATAAATGAAGCAAGAGATATTATGTTAAAACATAAAAGAAAAGATACTCCAGTTCTAATTGCAAGAAATGTTGGTAGAGAGGGAGAGAATTATGACATCACTACTCTTGATAAGATGTTAGATTATGAAATAAATATGTTTTCTACTGTGATAATAGGAAATTCCAATACAAAAGTAGTAAATAACAAGATGATCACTCCTCGTGGTTATAAGGTTTAAACCTAAGTAAAATAAATTTCAAAAAAAATAAAAATTTTTTAGACAAAACAACGTTTTTTAAAGTCTTATATATTAAGTTAAATGATTTTTTATCTATTATCTTTTAAAGGGAGGAACTATGAAAAAAGTAGAATTTGCAGAATTACTTATGAAAAAGGCAAATTTGCCAAGTAAAGAAGAAGCAAAAAGACAAGTAGAAGTTTTTGTAGAAACACTAAAAGAAGCACTTGCAACAGAAGAAGTTTTAGTTTTTAGAGGGCTAGGAACTTTTGAAAGAAAAACTACAAAAAGAGCTGAAGGTATCAACCCTAGAACTGGTGAACCTATCAAAATAACTCCTAAAAACTATGTAAAATTTAAAGTTGGAAAAGACTTATCAGACAGATTAAACGTTAAAGAAGAACCTAAGAAAAAAAGAACTTGCAAAAGAAAAGCTAAATAGTTAACAAAATAGTAATATAAATAAGAGTTGTAGTAATGGTGATTTTATTCATTTTTACGCAACTCTTTTTTTAATGTAAATTTTTTTACACTGTTTTTACATAAAATAAATATTAAAATTACATTGAAAGTTTACAATATACACTGAGAAATTATAGAAGGAGGAGTGTATATGGTTTATGGAATAATTGACTTGGGGTCTAATACCATAAGATTGTCGATTTTTAAATATGAAGATGGGAAGATAAGACTTTTACAAAATAAAAAAGCTATAGCTGGTCTAGCTGCTTGTGTAGAAGATGGAGGTCTTACAGAGGTAGGGATTTCAAAAGCTTGTTTTGTTTTAAATAGATATAAGGATATATTAAAATCACAAAATATAGAAAATTACTCTGTATTTGCAACAGCATCTCTTAGAAATATTAACAATAGAGAGATAGTTTTAAATGAAATAAAAGAAAGAACAGGAATTGTTCCAGAAGTTTTATTTGGAGATGAGGAAGCAAGACTTGATTTTATAGGAGTAAAAAACTCTTGTGAATTATCAAGAGGGGTTCTTATAGATATCGGTGGTGGAAGTACAGAGCTTGTTTTATTTGAAAATGGAGAGATAAAAAGATTAACTAGTATTCCAATAGGAGCTTTAAATCTTCAAAATAAATCAGTAAAAGGAATTATAGCTACAGATAGAGAGCTTAAAAAGATGAAAAAAATCATCAATAACGCTTTAGATGAACTTCAATGGAATTTTGAAAGTAACTATGAAACAATGTATGCTATTGGAGGAAGTTCAAGAGCTGCTCTTGAAATATCAAAAGAGTTATTTAAAATACCAGCTGAGGAAAGATCTTTCAACAGAGCAAATGTTAAGGAGATTTTAAATAGACTTAAGAGTTCAGATGTTAAAGATTACAAAGCTGTATATAAAATCAAACCTGAACGTATATTTTCTCTTTCAGGAGGACTTGTAATCTTAAACGAAGTAATCAAAAGATTTGGTTGCGAAGTAATAAAGATTAGTAAAGACGGAATAAGAGAGGGATATTTTATAGATAGAATCATAGATCAAATGAGTGATAAGGAAGAAAATAATGAAAAATAATGAAAAAATTGAGTATATAGATAATCGTGAACTTTCGTGGCTAAAATTTAATGAAAGAGTGTTAGAAGAGGCAGATTGTGAGACAACTCCTTTGCTTGAGAGATTAAAATTCATATCAATTTTTACAACAAACCTTGATGAATTTTTTATGGTAAGGGTTGGGACACTTAATGACTATATGAAGTATATCCCAAACTATTCAGATGATAAAACAGGAATGAGTGCTAAGGAACAACTTTCAGAAATATATAAAAATACAGAGACACTTTATAGACTTCGTGATTATGTATATGAAAAAATTGATGTTTCTTTAAGAGAAAATAATATAAACTTTGAAAAAATGGCAAATCTTAATGAAAGCGGAATAAAAAAAGTAGAGAAATATTTTAAAAGAAATATTTTACCTATTCTATCTCCACAAATCATAGATTTATGGCACCCATTTCCATTTATACCAAATAAAAAATTGCACGTAGTAGTGCATTTGGAAAACAAAAAAAATGAGGTTATAGGAATTATTCCTGTACCAGAAAGTATAGATAGAATAGTGGTTTTAGACAAAGAAAATGGAATATATCTATTACTTGAAGATATTATTCTGTACTTTGCTCAAAGCATTTTCTCAATGTATAAGTTTGTAGATAGCACTATTATGTGTATCACAAGAAATGCTGATATAGATACTGACTTAGAAATTTACGATGACTCAATTGATTATAGACAACATATGAAAAAACTTATAAAAAGCCGTTCAAAACTTTCTCCAGTAAGAATTGAAATGCAAAAGAAAATGAAAAAAGATTTTAATAAATATTTTATGGAAAAATTAGGCTTAAAGAGTGAGCAATTTTTCATTTCAGATACACCACTTGATACAACATATTGTTTTTCATTAGAAAATATTATATCAGAGGAATTAAAACAAAAACTTACATACGTTCCATTTATACCAGTTCAAACTATAAAAAAAGAAAGTATGATAGAAGAGGTATTCCAAAGAGAGCTACTTATCCATTATCCATTTGAAAGTATGAAACCATTTTTGGAACTTGTAAAAGAGGCGGCTAACAATCCAAAAGTAAAAGCTATCAAAATGACTTTATACCGTATCTCTAAGGATTCAACTCTAGCCACTTATCTTATAAATGCTGCTGAAAATGGAAAAGAAGTTACAGTACTTATGGAGTTACGTGCAAGATTTGATGAAAATAACAATATTGAATGGGCTCAAAAATTAGAAGAAGCAGGTTGCAGAGTAATATATGGAATGGATAAATTTAAAGTACACTCTAAAATCTGTCTAATAACTTACAAAGATGAAAATGAATTTAAGTATATAACACAAATAGGTACAGGAAATTATAACGAAAAAACAGCAAAAATATATACAGACCTTTCTTTTATAACAAGTGATGAGGAAATCGGTGTTGACGCTGATAAATTCTTCAAAAATATGGCTATGGGAAATCTTTATGGAATGTATAAAAAATTATGGATTGCCCCAGTTGGATTTAAGTGCAACATAATAAAGTCTATTGAAGAAGAGATAAAAAAATGTGAAGAGGGAAAAGAGGGAGTAGTAATAATAAAATGTAACTCTTTTACTGACAAGGATATTATAAAAGAACTTATAAAAGCGTCTGAAAAAGGTGTAAAAATAATTCTTATTATAAGGGGAATTTGTTGCCTTATCCCAGAGATAATTGGAAAAACTTCAAATATAAAAGTCATAAGTATTGTGGGACGTTTCCTTGAACACTCAAGAATTTATGCTTTTGGAACAAAAGAAGAAAGAAAAATCTATATATCTTCTGGGGATATGATGACTAGAAATACAGAACATAGAGTTGAAATCTCTTGTCCAATCACTTCACAAGAAAGCAAAGATAGGATAGAACATATCCTTGAAGTGATTATGAAAGATAATACAAAGGCAAGAGTGCTACAAAATAGCAAAAGATATTTAAGACTAATTCCAAAAATAGGTGAAGAAAGTATAAATTCACAAGAGACATTTATGAAAGAGGTCTACGAAAACAAAGAAACTTTATAAAAAATATAGTTTATAAAATAAGCAGTAGAAAAGATACCGAGAAGATTTTCTTTTTGGTATTTTTTTTACCTTTATTTTTGTGAAAAGAATACAAATTAACTAAAATATATGATATAATTATCAATAAGAAAATTAAGGAGGTCTTTTATTTTGGGAAAAATAATCTACGTTAGTGGTGGGGCTCGTTCTGGTAAAAGTGGTTTTGCAGAAGAGTATATAGAAGAAAGATATAGCAAAAAAATTTATTTAGCAACAGGTATAGCTTTTGATGATGAAATGCAAGATAGAATTACTAAGCATAAAAGAAGAAGAGGTAAAAACTGGAAGACAATTGAAAATTATAAAAATATCCCAACTCTTTTAAAAGGGCATATTGAGGGGTATGATGTTATACTTTTAGATTGTCTAACTAATATGGTTACTAACTATATGATACTTGATAATGACAGAGATTGGGACAATACTTCTATGATGGAAGTTGATAAAATAAAAAAATTCATTATAAATGAAGTTGTGGCAATTTTAGATTTTGTAAAAGAAAGTCCAGTAGATATGGTAGTTGTTACTAATGAGCTTGGTATGGGACTTGTTCCAGACAATCATTTAGGAAGATATTTTAGAGATATAGCTGGAAAAATAAATCAAATAGTGGCTAAAGAAGCTGATGAGGGATATTTTGTAGTTTCAGGAATCCCTATGAAATTAAAATAATTTGTGGAGGAGATTAGATGGAAGGATTGATATTACTTTTTAAATTTATGACAAGACTACCTATTCCAATGGATCCAAAATTTGATTCTATAAAAATGGGAAAAAGTATGAGATTTTTCCCAGTAGTAGGGATAGTTATAGGAATAATTATGTATGTTTTTTATTTGCTGTTTGGAAGCTTTATCCGTTCAGCTTATATACTTGCAGGGGTAATGGTTTTACTAGAAATAGCCTTAACAGGTGCAATGCATCTTGATGGACTTTCAGATACATTTGACGGGATTTTTAGTTACAGAAGTAAACAAAAAATGCTTGAGATAATGAAAGATTCAAGAATAGGTGCTAACGGAGCTATTGCTCTTATAATGTATTTCCTATTAAAAGTTTTATTACTTGCAGGGATTCAAAATGAATTTCCTATTATAAATTTAGGTTTGCTTTCAGGAAAATTACAACTTAATGGAATGGGACTAGCTCTTTTAATCTCTCCGGTTATTGCAAGAGCCAACAGTGTTTTAAACTGTGGAATGTCTCCATATGCTAAAGCCTCTGGAAGTGCAAAGGATTTAGTAGAACAAACAGACAGACAAGGGGTAATGGTAGGGATTTTAATATCTCTTATCTATTCTTTACTTGTTCAAGCTATATTATATAGAGGTTTCAATGCTCTTTATGTAGTTAATACTATTTTTGTAACTCATGTTCTAGGAGCTTATTTTGCAAAACTTATGGAGAGAAAAATAGGTGGAATTACAGGAGATACATTAGGAGCTGTACTAGAGCTTTCACAACTTGTTGTACTATTTGGAATCTATATTTCATTAGGAGTTAGCCTATGAAAAAATTAATCTTAGTTAGACACGGAGAAACTACAATGAATCTTCAAAAGCTTTATTATGGTTTCTTAGATGCAGACCTTACAGAAAAAGGTATAGAGCAAGTTAAGTCAGCTAGGGAGATTTTAAAAAATATGGATTATGATGAGATTTACTCTAGTGATTTAAAAAGAGCTTATAAAACAGCTGAGATAATCAATCATAAAGGTTTAGAGATAAAAGTTTCAAAGGAGATAAGAGAGCTAAACTTTGGGATTTTTGAAGGATATACTTATCAAGAACTGAAAGAAAAATATCCCGAAGAGCTTTTGATTTCTCAAAAAGAATGGAAAACATATAATTTTGAGAATGGAGAAAGTCCAAGTGACTTACAAAAAAGGGTAGTTAATTTTGTAGAGAGTTTAGAAGATAATAAGACCTATCTTATAGGGACACATTGGGGGGTAATATGCACTATGCTTAGCTATTACTTTGCTAATAAAACTCTTGATAGTTATTGGAAATATAAGATAGAGAATGGAAGTGTTACTATAATAGAGTTTAAAGACAATTATCCTTTGCTTTGTGGACTAAATTGGAAAGGAGTCTAATTTTTAATGAAAAGATTTCAAGAAAGTTTAAGAGATGTGACTTTTTTAAATAAAAACTCAAAAAGAGAGTGTAAAGAGATTCTTGATAGCAAGATGAAACCTATTGGAAGTCTTGGAGTTTTGGAGGAGATTGCAGAGCAACTAGCAGGGATACTACCTTATTCGATAGGAAAGATAAAAAGAAAAGGTTGTCATATTGTGGCAGTTTCTGACAATGGTATTATAGAGGAAAATATCTCTCCTTGTCCACCAGAATATACAAGACTTGTGGCAGAAGAGATGTTAAATGGAATTGCTCCCATTGGGATATTTTGTAAAAATCTAGACGTTGATTTAAAAGTTATAGATGTAGGAATGAAAAAAAGTATTCCTAGAAAATATCCAAACTTTTTTATATCAAAAGTTGTAAATGGGACTAAAAACTTTAGAAAAGAGCCAGCAATGGAGATAAATCAAGTGATTGATACTATTGAAAATGGAATATTTACAATAGAGGAACTTGAAGAGGAGTATGATGTTTTCTCAACAGGAGAGATGGGAATTGGAAATACTACAACATCTTCAGCAGTTTTATACTCACTTACAAGATGTGGTTTAGACGAGGCTGTTGGTAGAGGGTCTGGAGTTAATGACGAGGGGTTAGCCCTTAAGAAAAAAATAATATTTGAAAGTTGTGTTAGATATAATACTTTCCAAATGAGTCCTACAGAGATATTAGCCTCTGTTGGAGGGTTAGACATTGCATTTATGGTGGGACTTTATATAGGTGCTGCAAAATGTAGAAAATTGATATTAGTAGACGGATTTATATCAGCAGTGGCAGCTTTAGTAGCCTCTAGATTAAATCCAATAATAAAAAATTATTTATTATTTACTCACATAAGTGAAGAGCCAGGAATGAAATTAATATTAAAAGAGCTTGGAAAAGAGGCTTTTTTAAATATGAAGATGAGACTTGGAGAGGGAACAGGAGCGATTTTTGCTTACCCTATGGTTTGGGGAGCTGTTGACATATATGAAAAAATGAAAACACCAAGAGAGGTTTATAATCTATTTTTTGAAGAATAATTAGGAGGGAGTATGATGAGTATTCCAAAAACTAATATTGATGAAAAAATAAAAAATAGTAGAGAGGGACATAGAAAAAGACTTCAAGAGAGATACTTAAATGGTGGATATAAAGCCCTCGCAGATTATGAGATAGTTGAGTTTTTGCTATTTTTAGTAATCCCTAGAAAAGATACCAAAGCTCTGGCTAAAGAGTTACTAGAGAGATTTTCGTCTATTAACGGAATTTTTGAGGCTAACTTAGAGGAGCTTAGGAGCATAAAAGGTTTAGGAGATGTATCATCTACATATATAAAATTTTTAGGGGATATGTATTCCTATTATTTTGAAGAAAAAATGTTAACAGGAGCTGAGGGCGATAATATCGCTATCAGGTCGAAAAATCAACTGATTAACTATCTTAGAAAAAATATAGGGATTTCAAAATCTGAGGAGTTTAAGGTTTTGTTTCTAAATTCCAATAATGAAGTATTAGGTATGGAAACTTTATTTGAGGGGACAATAGATAGAAGTGCTGTGTATCCAAGAAAGATTTTAGAAAGGGTACTTGCTTATAATGCTCGTTCTATAGTTTTTGCTCACAATCACCCATCAGGAAATACAACACCCTCTCAAAAAGATATAGAGCTTACAAATCTATTAAAAGATTTTTTTAAGTTGGTAGATGTTTCTATACTGGATCATATAATAATATCAAAGGATTCCTATTTCAGTTTTTTAGAAGAGGGAATTCTATAAAGAATATAGAGGAGAATTATGAAAGAGATAGAGAATGTAGAAAATATAGAGATAAAAGAATTTCAAGATAAGAAAATTGAAAATATAGTTGAAATAGTAGAGGAAATAGAAGAAGTAGAAGAAAAGAAAGAGGAAGAAAAATTTTATACTGTTGTAGGTGTAATCTTTGAAATAACTAAAAAAAGATATTATTTTGAGGTTGTAAATAAAGATGAAGTCTACAGAAAAGGAGATAAAGTTATAGTTGACACAATAAGAGGTCAAGAGATAGGGGTAATCTACAATACACCAATAACTTTATCAGAAAAATATCTTGTACTACCTCTAAAACCTGTTATTAAAAAAGCAAGTGAAGATGAGATAAAAAGATATGAAGATTTAAGACGTGAAGCTAATGAGGCTTATAAAATCTGTAAAGAGAAGATAGCTGAACATAAACTTCCTATGAAACTTATAAATACAGAGTTTACTTTTGATAAAACAAAATTAATATTCTATTTTACAGCTGAAGGAAGAATTGACTTTAGAGATTTAGTAAAAGATTTAGCAAATATATTTAGATTAAGAATAGAACTTCGTCAAATAGGTGTAAGAGATGAGGCAAGAATTTTAGGAGATATAGGAGTTTGTGGTAAAGAGTTATGTTGTAGAACTTTTATCAACAAATTTAACTCTGTATCAATAAAAATGGCTAGAGACCAAGGACTTGTAATAAATCCTGCAAAAATATCTGGGGTTTGTGGTAGACTTCTTTGTTGTATCAACTATGAGTATCAACAATATGAAGAGGCTCTAAGAATGTTCCCAGCAGTTAACCAAATAGTTAGAACTGAAAAAGGCGAAGGAAAAGTAACAAGTATCAGTCCATTAAATGGATTTTTATATGTAGACTTACCAAATTTAGGAATAACAAGATTTGATATTTCTGAGGTTAAATTCAATAGAAAAGAGGCTAAAAAACTTAAAAATGAAACTCCTATTGTATCAGAAGATGGAACAAGTCTTGATATACTAGAAAAAGAGTAGCCTATGAATGAGAAAGTAAATATTACTACTTTTGATGATGATATAAAGATGTACCAACTTGTAGATGGATTTAGATTTTCTGTTGACCCTATTATATTGGTTAATTTTTTTGAGGGAAATTCAAAGAAAAAACTTTTGGATATTGGAAGTGGTACAGGGATAATACCCATACTTCTTGCTAAAAGAAAAAATATGCAGGATATAACAGGGGTAGAAATTCAAGAGGATTCTGCTAGACTTTTCAGAAAAAATGTAGAGGAAAATGGACTTTCTGATAGAATAACCATAGTCCATCAAGATATTAAAAATTTTGATAAATCAAATACCTTTGATTATGTGATTTCTAATCCACCTTATATGGTGTTAGATGGGAAAAAAATCTCTGAAAATGAGAATAAAAAAATCTCTCGTCACGAAATCACTTTGAATCTAGAGGATCTAATAAAAAATACCAAAAGGCTTTTAAAACCTCAAGGGGAGTTTTTTATGGTTCATCGTAGTTTTAGACTTCCTGAGATTATAATGGAGCTAGAAAAAAATAAGTTTTCTCTAAAGAAAATACAATTTGTATATTTTAATAGAGAAAAAAATTCAAACCTTGTTTTAGTTCAAGCCTCAAAAGGTAAGAAAAATAAATTAGAGATAATATCCCCACTGTTTTTGGAGGAAGAGGGATATTAAAAAAATATATATTGACTTTTTAGAGACAGTGTATTATAATATACTGCAGCCATCAAGAGAGACGGAGGGAGTGGCCCAAAGATGTCTCAGCAACCTACTTTTTGTGTGGTGCTAATTCCAACCAGATGGGGATTGTAGTTGTTAAAAAGCAAGTCCCTTTCTTATGAAAGGGATTTTTTATTTATTAATTATTGATTTGTATTTTTATAGGAGGAAAAAATAATGGAAGATTTAGTATACTTTACTTCTGAGTGTGTATCACCTGGACACCCAGACAAAGTAGCAGACCAAATTTCAGATGCTGTGTTAGATGCTTGTTTAAAAGATGACCCTAATTCAAGAGTTGCTTGTGAAGTTTTTTGTACAACAGGACAAGTTATAGTTGGTGGAGAAATCACAACTAAAACATATATAGATATTCAAGATATAGTTAGAAAAAAAATATATGAAATAGGATATAGACCTGGAATGGGATTTGATGACAGTTGTGGAGTATTCAACTCAATTCACTCTCAATCACCAGATATCGCTATGGGAGTTGACATTGGAGGAGCTGGAGACCAAGGAATAATGTTCGGTGGAGCTGTAAAAGAAACTCCAGAACTTATGCCACTTGCTCTTGTACTTTCTAGAGAAATCTTAAAAGTGTTAGTTGATTTAAGAAAAGAGGGAGTTTTATCTTGGGCTAGACCAGATGCAAAATCTCAAGTTACTTTAGCATATGACAGAGAAGGAAATATAAAATTTGTTGATACAATAGTTGTATCAGTTCAACATAACCCAATTGTAACTCAAGAACAAATACATCACGATATAAAAGAATTAGTTATAAAACCAGTTTTAGCTAAATATGAATTAAACTTTGATGATGTTAAAAAAATATTTATAAACCCAACTGGAAAATTTGAAATAGGAGGACCACACGGAGATACAGGTCTTACTGGAAGAAAAATCATAGTTGATACTTATGGTGGATACTTTAGACACGGTGGAGGAGCTTTCTCTGGAAAAGACCCTTCAAAGGTTGACAGATCAGCCGCTTATGCAGCTAGATGGGTAGCAAAAAATATCGTTGCAGCAGATTTAGCAGACAAATGTGAAGTTCAACTTTCATATGCAATCGGTGTTGCAGAACCTACATCAATAAAAATTGATACTTATGGAACAGGAAAAGTTGATGAAATAGAACTTGCAAAAGGAGTTTCAAAAATATTTGACCTATCTCCAAGAGGAATCGAAAGAGATCTAAAACTTAGAAGTTGTGAATTTAGATATCAAGATTTAGCAGCTTTTGGACATATTGGAAGAACAGACATCTCTCTTCCTTGGGAACAATTAGATAAAGTTGATGAATTAAAAGCATACTTTAATAAATAATAAATGAAAAAAGACCTGACTTACATAATGTGTAACTCAGGTTTTTTCTTTTGAAGTTTTTTATATTACTTGAAAGATACTTTTGTAACATCTTCATTTCTTGAAATTTCAGAAAGAAGGTCAAAGGAGTTAAATTGTTTAGGGACTATTATAGAAAAAGTTATTTTTTTATTATCCTCATTTTTTTCCATATTTTTAATTTTTATATTTTTATTTTTTAAAGTGTCATAGATTTTTATAGAATCATTTCCAAGAGATGCCTCAGGTTTAAAAAATATTTCAAGACAAGCTACAAATTTTTTATCAATTACAGATTCTTCAAATTTCTTTAAAGTAACAAGAACTACTATGATTGCAACTCCAGCGGGAATAGCAAGATTATAGAATCCCCAACCGATACTTAATCCAAGACAACCAGTGGCCCAGATAGAAGCTGCTGTAGTAAGTCCACCTATTACTCCCCCTTTATCTCTCATTATAGTACCAGCACCTAAAAATCCTATACCACTTACAACCTGAGCACCGATTCTTCCAATATCTGTTTTGATTACTTGAGCAACTTCAGGGTAAGCAATAGCAAAATTTGTTGTGTTAACTCTCAACTGATCTTGGATAATAGAAACAATACAAGCTCCAAGACAAACTAAAATATGAGTTCTAAATCCAGCAGGGGCAGTTCTGTTGTGAATCCCTCTTTCATATCCTATGGCTCCTCCAATAAGGACAGAAATAAAAATTCTAAGTAAAATTTCTTTTGTTGTTAAAGATAAAGTAAATACATCATTCATAATTCTCTCCTCTTAATTATAATATTTTTAAATTATACAAAAAAATGAGCCACTCAAAAAAATTGAAAAAAGCTCACTCCACTCCGCTTTAATATATAATTTAACTAATCAATTTCATCATAACATAAATAATATAAAAAGTCAAAGGATAAAAAAGATAATTTTGTGAAAAAAATTCTATGTTAAAATAATGTTAAAAAAATGTTAATATTAAGTAAATAAGTTCTGAAAAAATATTAAATATTTATTTTCAAATCAATAATTTGTTTAAAAAAACATAAATTTGATTGACAAAAAATGATATTGTTGATAGAATAATATCAAAGGAATAAAAAGCTTGGAGAGAAGGAGTAGCTAATTATTATAGAGAAATCTATAATTTTTTGCTACTTTTTTTTATTTAAGCAATGTTTTTTAATAAATTTTTGAAGGGAGAATGGCTATGAGAAAATTTAGAGATTTGTTATTAGTGTTAGCTTTGGGTGTTTCAATTGTAGGTTGTGGTGGCGACAAAAAATCAGAAGCAAAAGTTGAAAAGAGAGTTTTCAAAGTAAGTACAAAATTTGTTGACGATGAGCAAACTGCAAAATCATTAGTAAAAGTTGTAGATAAGGTAAATGAAAGAAGTAAAGGTGCTTTAGAATTACAACTATTTACAGGAGGAACTTTACCAATAGGAAAAGATGGAATAGAACAAGTTGTTAATGGTTCAGATTGGATATTTGTTGACGGAGTTAACTTCTTAGGAGATTATGTACCAGATTATAATGCTGTTACAGGTCCATTATTATATCAATCATTTGATGAATATTTAAGAATGGTTAGAACTCCATTAGTTCAAAATTTAAATAAACAAGCTGAAGAAAAAGGAATAAAAGTATTATCACTAGATTGGTTATTTGGATTCAGAAGTATGATGACTAAAAAACCTATCAAAACTCCTGCAGATATGAAAGGAATAAAAGTAAGAGTTCCAACTAGCCAACTTTATACATTTACAATAGAAGCACTAGGTGGAAATCCAGTTGCAATGCCTTATCCAGATACATATGCAGCTATTCAACAAGGTGTTATTGATGGTGTTGAAGGTTCTATAATGACTTACTATGGAACTAAACAATATGAGAACGTAAAAGAATACTCTTTGACTAGACACTTACTAGGTGTATCAGCAGTTTGTATTTCTAAAAAAGTTTGGGACGAATTAACTGATGAACAAAGAGCAATACTTCAAGAAGAATTTGATGCTGGAGCAGAAGATAACTTAAGAGAAACTATAAAACTTGAAGGTGAATATGAACAAAAATTAAAAGAACTTGGTGTTAATTTCCATGAAGTTGATGGAGAAGCATTTAATAAAGCAGTAGCTCCTGTTTATTCTAAATTCCCTAAATGGACACCAGGAATCTATGATGAAATAATGAAAGAACTTACAAAAATTAGAGAAGACATAAAAAACGGAAAATAAAATTAACTTTTTAAAAGAATAGGGGAGAAATTCCCCTATTTCTTAACTACAAATAGAAAAGTTTATATTTATAAGAGGTGAAATATGAGAGAATTTTTAAAAAAATTTGAATTGTATCTAGGTAGTATATTTATTGCCATAACAACATCAGTTGTTGTAATGAATGTATTTACAAGATATGTTTTAAAATTCACATATTTCTGGGCTGAGGAGATAGCTGTTGGATGTTTCGTTTGGACAATATTTTTAGGGACAGCAGCAGCTTATAGAGAAAAGGGACTACTTGGAGTAGAGGCTATTGTAGTTTTACTTCCTAAAAAAATCAGAGATATAGTTGAATTTTTTACATATATATTACTACTTATTTTAAGTGGAGTAATGTTTTATTTTAGTTACACTTATGTAGCAACATCTACAAAAATAACAGCAGCACTAGAAATATCATATGCTTATGTAAATGCTGGAATAGTTCTTTCATTTGGACTTATGACTATTTATTCGTTATTATTTGCAATAGATGGATTTAAAAAAGTATTTTTAAAGAAAAATTAGGGGGTAGACTATGCACGCATTATCACCAGTAATAGTGCTATTTATATTATTCTTTCTAAATATCCCTATTGGATTTGCTCTTATGGGGTCAGCACTATTTTACTTTATGTTTATAAATCAAACTATGGCTATGAATATGGTTATTCAACAATTTGCTACATCTGTTGAATCTTTTCCATACTTAGCAGTACCATTTTTTATAATGGTTGGTTCAGTGATGAATTATTCTGGAATAAGTGAGCAACTTATGAATATGGCTGAGGTTTTAGCAGGTCATATGAAAGGGGGACTTGCTCAAGTAAACTGTCTTTTAAGTGCTATGATGGGTGGAATTTCTGGTTCTGCCAATGCTGATGCAGCTATGGAATCAAAAATTCTTGTACCAGAAATGATAAAAAAAGGATTTTCTCCAGAATTTTCAGCAGCAGTAACAGCAGCATCTTCAGCAGTTAGCCCTGTAATACCACCTGGAACAAACTTAATTCTTTATGCTTTGATAGCTAATGTACCAGTTGGAGATATGTTCTTAGCAGGATATACACCAGGTATTTTGATGACAGCTGCTATGATGATTACTGTTTATATAATTTCTGTAAAACGTGGATATGCTCCATCAAGAGATAAGATGGCAAGTCCAAGTGAGATTGGAAGACAAGCTTTAAAATCAATATGGGCTTTGGCAATACCATTTGGTATTATTATGGGAATGAGAATGGGAATGTTTACTCCAACAGAGGCTGGAGGAGTGGCAGTAATATTCTGTTTCTTTGTTGGTTTCTTCGTTTATAAAAAATTAAAATTAAAACATATACCAATTATCTTAATGGAAACAGTAAAAAGTACAGGTTCAGTTATGATAATTATAGCTAGTGCAAAAGTATTTGGTTACTATATGACACTAGAAAGAATACCACAAATTATAACTCAAGGTTTAATGGATTTCACAGACAATAAATTTGTACTTTTAATGGTTATAAATCTTTTACTTCTTTTCATTGGAATGTTTATAGAAGGTGGAGCAGCACTTGTAATATTAGCACCACTTTTAGTACCAGCTGTAAGAAGTTTAGGTGTAGACCCACTTCATTTTGGTGTTATCTTTATAGTAAATATTATGATTGGAGGATTAACTCCACCATTTGGTTCAATGATGTTTACAGTTTGCTCTATAGTCAATGTAAAACTGGAGGACTTTATAAAAGAAGTATGGCCATTTATAATATCTTTAGTAGTGGTTCTATTATTAGTAACTTACTCACAAGATGTGGCTTTATTTATACCTAACTTATTTAGATAATCTTAAAAGGGAGAGGTGAATATGGAGGGAAAAAACTGCTATTTATTAGATATGGATGGAACAATCTATCTAGGAGAACAACTGATAGATGGGGCGAAAGATTTCCTAAAAAAAATTAAATCAAGTAATAAAAGATATATATTTTTAACAAATAACTCTTCCAAAAATAAAAACTCTTATGTTGAAAAATTAGCAAGACTGGGGATAGAGGCTACTTCAGAGGAGGTTTTTAGCTCAGGAGAAGCCACTATATTTTGGTTGAAGAAACAGAAGAAAAATGCAAAAATATTTTTATTGGGGACAAAAGCCTTAGAAGATAGTTTTGTAGAAGCTGGATTTGAACTTGTAAGAGAGAGAAATAAAGAGATAGATTATGTAGTTTTAGGATTTGATACTACTTTAACCTATGAAAAGTTGTGGATAGCTTGTGATTATATCAGTGATGGGGTAGAATATGTTGCTACTCATCCAGATCTTGTTTGTCCTCTTGAGGGGGGAAGATATATGCCAGATACTGGTTCTATGATGGCTCTTATAAAAGCTACCACAGGAAAAGAGCCTATCGTAATAGGAAAACCTAATCATTATATAATAGATGCTATTTTAGAAAATTATAATTTAAAAAAAGAGGAATTGGTAATGGTTGGGGATAGGTTATATACAGATATTAGAACAGGACTTGATAATGGAGTTACTTCAGTTCTTGTGATGAGTGGAGAAACTACAAAAGAAATGCTTAAGGATACATCTTTTAAACCTGACTATATCTTTAATTCAGTAAAAGATATGATAGATTATATTTAGATCTGATGGCGATATTATCGCTATCAGGTTTTCTAAAAAAAATATAGGACTATGGAAAAAATAGTAAAATGATTTAACTTAGACTGTTGTAATAAAACTACAGCAGTCTTTTTTTATTGTTAAAAATAAAGTTATGAAGAAATTGAAAAAAATGGTATAATTAAGGAAATAAAATTTTTTGAGGTTTAGTATGAAAAAATTCTTTCTGGTGTTTTTTTTGATGATAAATTCCTTTATTTCTCAAGGAATATCAATAGAAAGAACTCCCAAAAAAATAGTTTTAAAAAAAGAATATGTAGTGGCTTTTGATCCTATGGAACCTCCTTTACAATTCGTAGAAGAGGGAGTAATAAAGGGATTTAATATAGAGCTTTTAAATCTTATAGGACAAAAAAACAATGTTAAATTTATATATGTCCCTATGACTAAAAAAGAGTCTTATGAAAAGTTAGTAAATAAAAAAATAGATGCTGTAATTGGAATGAGATTTGATAAAGAGTATGAAAATAAAATTAGATATACAGATAGTATTGGAGAATATAGTGTCTGTATAGTGGCTCCTAAAACTAAGATAAAAAGTATAAAAGAGGGATTTGGTAATGAAGATTTTTTAGTAGGAGTAGAGAAAGGCTCATCAGAATATAACTATCTAAAAAATATGAAAAAAGTTAATTTTAATATTGTATTTGATCAAGAATCTCTTTTTAAACTTTTGGAATTGGAAAGAGCAGATTTTGCGATCGGTGTACAAGAGATAGCTGAATATATAATGCTAGAAAAAAATCTATATAATAAGTATGAAATAATGAATAGTTATACTGCTCCAGTAAGTTATTATATAGGAGTTTCTTATGAAAATGAAAGTTTAGTTAAAGTTATCAATGGAGAATTAAAAAATTTAAAAATAAATGGTAGTTATGAAAATCTTTTTGTGAAATGGAATAAATCGGCAGAGCTTGAGAAAGAAAAGCAGATGTTACAAAATATAAAAACAATATCTTATGTTTCTTTGATTTTGGTTTTGATATTGCTAGTTATAAGTATTTGGAATATTCAATTAAAAAAAGTTGTAAAAGATAAAACTGCTAAACTTAGAAAAATAAATAAAGAACTTGAAGAAAAAATCATAGAGATAAGAAATAATAACGAGCTTAATAGCATTATTTGTGAAAGTAGTCCTAGATGTATCACTATTTTTGATAGAGATAGAAAGATAACTTTTATGAATAAAAATTCTATAAATCTTTTTAATGCAGGAGATAACTTCAAAGGAAAAGATGCTTATTATTATCCCATAATGGAAAAAATTATAGGAAATGGAGTTTTTGAAAAAACTGTTTTTGAGAATGAGGCTCATATAACAAGAGAGCTTAAAATAAATCTGAATGGAAGAGAGGAGTATTTTAGATATACCCTTTATCCACTTTTAGATTATCAAAAAAATAATATTGGGGCTTTTCTTACTATGGAAGAGTGTACTAAGGAGAAACTTTTAAGAGAAAAATCTCTAAAAAAAGAGAAAGATACAGCTATTGCCACTATAATTGCTGGGATTGCTCACGAGATAAGAAATCCAATGACAGCTATAAAAACATATATTGAACTTTTGCCACTAAAAAAAGATAATGAAAAATTTAGAGAACAGATAGTGACAATAGTTCCCAAAGAAGTAGAAAGAGTAAATAGATTGATAGAAAATCTTATAGATTATATAAAACCAAAGGCTAATTCCATATCTGATATAAATTTATATGATATTATAAATTCATCAATGTTACTTCTTAAGCCTACATTTGATAAAAATTCTATAAAAATAGAACTTGATATAGATACCACTCTTTCTATCAAAGGGGATCCAGCTCAAATAAAGCAAGTTATGATAAATATTCTTTTGAACTCAATAGATGCTATAAATGAGAAAAAAGAAAAAATAGATGAGAAAGAGGAGTATTTTATCAAGATAAAAAGTTATGCTTTTGAGGAGCATAGAATAATTGAGATAACAGACAATGGAATTGGAATGACAGAAAAAGAATTGAATAATATATATGAAGTGTTTTATACAACTAAAGCAAAGGGAACGGGACTTGGGTTACCTTTGACAAAACAACTTGTAGAAAAAAACAGTGGAAATCTATTTGTTGAAAGTGAAAAAAACAAGTTTACAAAATTTACTATAATTTTTGAGGTGATATAGGTGGAAAAAATAATTATAATAGATGATGAGATTTCAATTTGTTCATCTCTTACTTTTGCATTGGAAGATAGCTATGATGTTCAAGCTACTACTGATCCGAGCTTGGGAATAGAGATAATAAAAAAAGAAAATATTAATCTTGTACTTCTTGATCTAAAAATAGGAGATGTAGATGGTCTAGAGGTTTTAGAAGAAATAAAAAAAATAAATAAAGATATAGTTGTGATAATTATGACAGCATATGGTTCTATAATGTCATCAGTAGAGGCAATGAAAAAAGGTGCTTATACATATTTGACTAAACCTATGAATTTAGAAGAACTTTATATGATAGTAAAAAAGGCTCTAGAGTTTCAAAAAATGAATGAAAAGATAGAGTATCTTAGCAAGGAACTTCAAAATAAATATCAATTTGAGGGAATAATTGGAAAAACAGAGGGAATGAAAAGGATATTTTCTTTGATTGATAAGCTAAAAGATGTTGATACAGGAGTGATGATAACAGGAGAAAGTGGAACAGGAAAAGAGTTAGTTGCGAGAGCCATACATTTTTCAGGAAAAAGAAAAGATAATAAATTTGTAGAAGTAAATTGTGCAGCTATTCCAGAGGGGTTACTTGAGGAGGAGTTTTTTGGTCATAAAAAAGGAACTTTTACCAATGCTGTAAGTGACAAAATAGGAAAATTTCAATATGCTAATAAGGGGACAATATTTCTTGATGAGATAGGAGATATGTCTTTAAGTCTTCAATCAAAGCTTTTAAGAGTGTTACAAGAAAAATCTTTTATTCCTTTGGGGGCTAATGAGCCAATAGAAACTGATGTAAGAATTATTGCTGCTACTAATAGAGATCTTAAAAAAATGGTAGAAGAGGGAACATTTAGAAGAGATTTATACTTCAGACTTAATATAGTAGAAATAAAAATACCACCTCTTAGAGAGAGAAAACAAGATTTACCACTGCTTTTTAAACATTTTATAGAAATTTATAATAAAGAGATGGGTAAAAATATAAAAGGTTTAGATAGAAGATGTGAAAAAATATTGATGAACTATGATTATCCTGGAAATGTCAGAGAGCTTTCAAATATAATTGAAGGTGGAGTTCTTTTATCGCAAAACGATACAATAGAGCTAGATTGTTTGCCAAGCCAGTTAACAGATATGGGAATTGGAACGATTAACACTACAGATAAAATTATTTTAGAAGGAAAAGATCTTACAGAGATGACATTAAAAGAGGCTGAAAAAGTTTTAATAGAAGTTTGTCTAAGAAAAAATAACGGACATAAAAGACAGACAGCTGAGATGTTGGGGATAAGCGAGAGAGGATTAAGGAATAAAATCAATGAATATGAACTATAAAAATATATTTTTAAAAGTGGTAGTATTTCTGTGTTTTCTATCTATGTCCTTTGGACAAGATTATAAAGATGTATTTATAAGTATAGGAACGGGACCCATTGATGGAGTGTTTTATCCTGCTGGGACAGCTATATCAGAGATAATAAAAAAAGTAGGATATAACTCCTCTGCCTGCTCAACTGCTGGGTCTGGAGAAAATATAGACCTTATTATTGATAAAAAAATAGAGATGGCAATAGCGATGTCTGACACTGTTTATCAAGCTTATTATGGAGTTGGAGCCTATAAAGGAAAAGGACCAATAAAAAATTTAAATTGTATAACGGGACTTCATCCAAATTATACTCAGATAGTTACTTTGAGAGATTCCAATGTAAAAACTTTTAAAGATTTAAAAGGAAAAAGGATAGGAATAGGGATATATAACTCAGGAGTTGAGTTAAATGCAAGACTTTTATATGAGGCTCATGATATGAAATATTCTGATAGTGAGATAAGTTATGGTACCCCTGGAGAACTTATAGAGCAATTAAAAAACCATATTTTAGATGCAATATTTTTAACGAACACAGTACCAACGGATATTATTTATAATCTTTCATTAGAAATGCCGATAAACTTTGTAGCTATTGAAGATGAAGGAATAGAAAAATTAAGAGAAAAATGGCCTTTTTTCTTTAAGGAAAAAATTACTAAGGAAGATTATAATATAGAAAAGGATATTCAAACTGTGGCAGTACAAAATCTTTTGTTAGTGGATAGAAATCTTCCTGAGGGGATAGTTTATGATATTACAAAAGCTTTCTTTGAAAATATAGAAGAAGTAAGATGTTCTAATCTTGGGATAAGAAGAAATGTATCCATTGAAAATTATGATAAAAATGTTGATATTCCATTTCATAAAGGTGCTTTAAAATATTATAAGGACAAGGGTATAAGGTAGGATATAAAAAATTAATTAGTTGTAGATAAAAAAAGCTGACTTTCAAAAGCCAGCTTTTTATTTTATACTTAATCAATTAACTTTTCAATTAACTATTATTTGAACATATTCATGAAGAATGTGATGATAACAGCGTTGAAGAAGTCGATGAATAATGATCCAACTAATGGAATTACGAAGAAAGCTTTAACAGATGGTCCGTTAGCTTTAGTGAATGATTCCATGTTAGCCATTGCGTTAGGAGTAGCTCCCATTCCAAATCCACAGTGTCCACAAGCTATAACAGCAGCGTCGTAGTCTCTTCCCATGATATTGAATGTTACGAAGTAAGCATAGATAGCCATGATTACTGTTTGAACTAATAAGATTACGATTAATGGTAATGCTAGAGCAGCAAGTTCCCATAATTTCATTGACATTAATGCCATTGCTAAGAATATAGAAAGTGCGATATTTCCAAGCATTGATATTTCAGTTAATGGAAGTTTTTTCTTAGACATATCCATAACGTTTCTGAATATAGCAGCAACTAACATTGGTCCTAAGTAAACTGGAATTGCAACACCTAATGATTTTGCAAATGGAGGAATCCAAGCTCCACATCCCATTGCTAAACCGATAGCAACAACAGCTTTGAATAAACTTTCTTCACTAACTTTTTCTTCGAAAACGTCAAGGTCTCCTTCGAAAACTTCATTGTCTATTTCTCTCTTAGTTTGATGAGGTTTTTCGTCTTTTTTAGCAACTAAACCAAATTTTTCTATAAGTTTTTTAGCGATTGGTCCACCGATTAAACATCCAGCAACAAGTCCAAATGTAGCAGAAGCCATAGCAACTGACATTGCTCCAACTGCTCCACCTTGTTCCATTAATGGTCCGAAAGCTCCAGAAGTTCCGTGTCCACCTGTTAATGGTACTGATCCAGCAGCAAGTCCGATATATGGATGTAATCCAAATATTTTAGCTAGAGATACACCAACTGAGTTTTGGATAACAACTAATATGATAGCAGCTAATAAGAATAATACAACCCCGATTCCACCTTTTTTAAGAAGTTCGAAACTTGCAAGGTATCCAACTGTAGTATAGAAAGCTATCATTAAGAAATCTTTTAATACTCCGTCAAAAGCGAAAGAGAAAGCACCAGTTTCATGTCCTATTAATAATACGATAGAGAAGATAACTCCACCAATAACTGGTCCAGGAATAAAGAATCTTTCAAGAACTGGAACTCTTTTTTTAACAGCAGCTCCGACTAAAAGAATAACGATTGCTATGGCAAGTGTTTCAGCCATATTAAAAGTGAAAGTCATAAATAATACCCCCTGTATAATTTAATGAATACATCCCATGTGGGTTAGAAATTTTTTGGCGATAATTAAGCCTTTCAAAATTCAGTTATGCTATAATTACATAATTTGAGTTCTGAAACTGTAATTAAAGTATCAAAAAAACTCTAAAATGTATTTGATAATCTAATATTATCACATAAAATATCAAAATAAAAATTCATTTATTTTATACTATAAATATTTTTTATATATGTTATATATTTTTTTAAATAAAAATGTAAAGAAAATACTAAATAAATGAAAAAATAAGATGTTATATAAAAAATAAAGACATATTTTTGATAAAAAAATATATAGAGATAGAGAAAATAAATTAAAAAAAATTTTACTTGAATTTATTACAAAAAAATAATAAATATAAAAAGTTGACTTATAAAAAAAAATAGGGGATAATGATATAAAAGGGTATTGTAATTTTTTTAAAGGAGGAAATTAATATATACTATATTAATGAAGAAAAATGATACAAAGTTTATTAAGAGCAATGGAATTACTAGAAATTTTAAAGAGAGCAAACGATACTTGTTCCATAGCACAATTAGCTGAAGAACTGGAGCTACCACCAAGTACAGTTCATAGAATATTAAAGACATTGTGCTCGACAATGTATGTTGTGAAAGATGAGAAATCCCATGAATATAGATTGGGACCAGCACTTATTCCTCTCGGGACATCAGCTTCTAAACACGTACATCTTCAAAGTGTAGCATATGATGTGTTAAAAAAGATAGCTTTAGAAACGGGAGAGGATACTTTCTTGATTATTCCTGTAGAGTATAAAGGTATAGTTTTAGAGAGGGTTGATGGAAAAAGAACTTTAAAACTAGTTGAAGAATTTGGAGATGAGTTGTATCTTCACTATGGTGCTATAAGAAAAGCGATACTTGCATTTCAATCAGACGAGTTTATAAATGACTACATAAAAAAAGTAATAGAAAAAGGAAAAACTTCTCTTAGAATAACACCTTTAGAGCTTAGAGAAAAACTAAAGAGAATAAGAGAAGAGGGAATATCTACATCGTCTGGAGATTATGCCAAAGGGACTATTGGAATAGGAGCTCCTATAAGAAATAGTTCAGGAAATGTTATAGCTTCTGTTGGAATAGTAGTTGCAAAACCTAAAATCTTCTCAGAGGAGAGAGTAGAAAATCTTAAAAATATTATAAGAAAAGCAGGAGAAGATATTTCTAAGGGTATAGGATATTTTTAAGATATGCTTTACATATATATGATAAATATATTTTAAAATGTTATACTATTTAAATTATAAATTATGTAAGCTTTTAGAATAAAAAATGTTAAAAAAAAACTTAAAACAAGAGAATAAATAAGAAAATATACAAAAAATTTATTGACTAAATAGAAATTTTGTATTATAATTAATTTGAAAAAATGAAATACATTCCATAATGTGGAATATAATAACATAAGGAGGTGTGAGAAGAGATGTTTACTGGTAGTACTATGGGAATATTTGAATCATTAATAGTTTCTGCTTTAGGATTGTCTGTTGTTTTTACAGCTCTAGCGGTATTGGCTATTGCTATCATTATTTTCTCTAAAATATTCAGTTGTTTAGGAATTTCTGAACAAAAACCAGCACCAAAAGTAGTAACTAAGCCTGCAGAAGAGGACTTAAGTGAAGAATATTGTGCTGTGTTAATATCAGCTGTTTCAGAAGAATTACGTTCTGTAAGAGGTGAATATAGAGTAAAATCTATAAGAGAAATTAAATAGTGTTTTAAAAGGGTTTTTATTTTATTAAAAGGTATTGAGTTTATTAAAAAATTAAAATTTAAAAAATTATGAAAAATTGAAAGGACGGTTTTTAAGAGAATGAAGTATATTGCCAATGTAAATGGAAAAAGATATGAAATAGAATTAGAGAGAGTTGAAGATTACAGACCAATGACTCGTGAGGAAATAGCAGCACCAGTAACAGCATCAGCACCTATCGTAGCAGCACCTGCAGCTCCAGTAGCACCAACACCAGTAGCAGCACCTGCACCAGTTGCTCCAGCTCCAGTAGCAGCTCCAGCACCTACAGCAGCACCAGTTTCAGCAGGAGCATCTACAGTAGTAGCTCCACTTCCAGGAACAATCTTAGACGTTAAAGTTGCACCAGGACAAGCTGTAAAAACTGGAGAAATAGTAATCATAATGGAAGCTATGAAAATGGAAACAGAAGTTGTAGCAGCGGCTGATGGGGTAGTAGATTCTATCCTAGTTAAAAAAGGTGACGCAGTAGATACAGATGCAACTCTAATTACATTGAAATAAGGAGGAGTTGTAAATGAATTTTATAGACGTATTTAAAGGAATTTTATTAGAGTCAGGGTTCATAGGAGCAACTTGGCAAGAGCTAGTAATGATACTAATATCATTCGTATTAGTATATATGGCTGTAGTAAAAAAATATGAGCCATTATTACTATTACCTATAGCTTTCGGTATGTTCTTAGCTAACTTACCTTTAGCTGGTCTTATGAAAGAAGCAGAACCTTGGTACTCATCAGGAGTATTAAGAATAATCTATAGTGGAGTAAAAAGTAGTTTATTCCCTTGTTTAATATTTACTTGTGTTGGATCAATGACAGACTTCGGTCCATTAATTGCTAACCCAGTAAGTTTACTATTAGGAGCAGCAGCTCAATTTGGTATCTATGTAGCATTTACATTAGCTAATGCAACTGGATTATTTACAGTTGGAGAAGCAGCAGCTATCGGTATCATCGGAGGAGCTGACGGACCTACAGCTATTTATATAGCTAACAACCTAGCTCCAGACTTAGTAGCACCAATCGCAGTTGCAGCTTACTCATACATGGCGTTAATCCCTATGATTCAACCACCTATCATGAGAGCTTTAACAACTGAAAAAGAAAGAAAAATTAAAATGGGACAATTAAGAAAAGTTTCTAAAGTAGAAAAAGTAGTTTTCCCTATATTCGTAACATTATTCTGTGCTTTATTACTTCCATCAACAGCACCATTAATCGGTATGTTAATGTATGGTAACTTATTAAAAGAATCAGGAGTAGTTGCTCGTTTATCTGATACAGCTCAAAACGCTTTATGTAACTTAGTAACATTATTACTAGGACTTGCAGTTGGAGCTACAGCAAACGGAACTATCTTCTTAAGAACTCAAACTTTAGCAATAGTTGGAATGGGACTTTTAGCTTTCTGTTTCGCAACAGTTGGAGGAATCTTATTAGGAAAAGTTTTATGCTTAATAACTGGTGGAAAAATCAACCCACTTATTGGATCAGCTGGGGTATCAGCAGTTCCAATGGCAGCTCGTGTTTCTCAAGTTGAGGGAGCAAAAGCAAATCCTACTAACTTCCTATTAATGCACGCTATGGGACCTAACGTTGCAGGAGTTATTGGGTCAGCAGTTGCAGCTGGATTCTTTATGATGGTATTTGGAAAATAATAAAATCTTAAAAATTATAACATTTGAATAAAAACAAAATAAAATTTAAGGAGGTTTTTGACGTGGAAAGTAAAATAATGTCTTTAAAAGACGCAGTAGCAAAATATGTCAAAAATGGAGATCATATGGTTATAGGTGGATTCACTACTAACAGAAAACCATATGCACTAGTTTATGAAATTCTAAGACAAGGATTCACAGATTTTGTAGGAGAATCAGGACCTGCAGGTGGAGATTGGGATATGTTAATAGGAGCTGGAAGAGTAAAAGCTTATATTAACTGCTATACAGCTAACTCAGGAGTAACTAACGTTTCTAGACGTTTCAGAAAATGGTATGAAGAAGGAAAACTTAACATGGAAGACTACTCACAAGACGTTATCATGTTAATGTTACACGCTGCATCTCTAGGATTACCATATTTACCAGTTCGTTTAATGATGGGAACTGACTTAGTAAACAAATGGGGAATCTCTAAAGAAGTTAGAAAAACAATAGACAAAATACCAGATGACAAATTTGTTTATGTAGAAAACCCATTCAAACCAGGTGAAAAAGTAGTAGCTGTTCCAGTACCTGAAATAGACTTAGCTATAATTCACGTACAAAAAGCATCTCCAGATGGAACTTGTTCAATAATTGGTGACGAATTCCACGACGTAGACATCGCTATCGCAGCAAAACGTTGTATAGTAACTTGTGAACAAGTAGTAAGTAACGAAGAAATTCGTTTAGATCCTACTAAAAACTCAATAGCTGGATTCTGTGTTGACGCAGTTGTACATGCACCATACGGAGCTCACCCAACTCAATGTTACGGATTCTATGACTATGACAACGCTTTCTTAAAATTATATGACGTTGCAAGTAAAACTCAAGAAGACTTTGAAGCATTCTTAAAAGAATGGGTATATGACGTACCAACTCACGAAGCTTATTTAAATAAATTAGGAGCATCTCGTTTAATCAATTTAAATATAGTTCCTGGATTAGGATATGCTAAAAAAGCTGAGGAGGTAAAATAGAAATGGCAGATTACACTAATTATACAAATAAAGAAATGCAAGCAGTTACAATTGCAAAACAAATTAAAAATGGACAAATAGTTATAGTTGGAACTGGACTTCCATTAATCGGAGCCTCTGTTGCTAAAAAAGTATTTGCACCTGAATGTAATATCATAGTTGAAAGTGGACTTATGGACTGTAACCCAATCGAAGTACCAAGAAGTGTTGGAGACAACAGATTCATGGCTCACTGTTCAGTACAATGGCCAAACGTTCGTTTCATAGGATTCGAAGCTAACGAATGGTTACACGATGAAACAAGATTAGTAGCTTTCATCGGTGGAGCTCAAATAGACCCATACGGAAACGTTAACTCAACTTCAATAGGAGATTACAACCATCCAAAAACTAGATTCACTGGTTCAGGAGGAGCTAACGGAATCGCTACTTATGCTAACACTATCATAATGATGCAACACGAAAAAAGAAGATTTATAAATAAAGTAGACTACATCACATCTCCAGGATGGATGGACGGACCTGGTGGTCGTGAAAAAGTTGGATTACCTGGAAACAGAGGACCAATAATGGTTGTTACTGACAGAGGAATCTTAAAATTCGATGAAGAAACTAAGAGAATGTATCTAGCTGGATACTATCCAACTTCATCTCCAGAAGATGTATTAGAAAACACTGGATTTGATATTGACGTATCAAGAGCTGTATTATTAGAAGCTCCATCTCCAGAAGTTATCAAAATGATAAGAGAAGAAATTGACCCAGGTCAAGCATTCATCAAAGTTCCAGTAGAAGAAGCAAAATAGTCTTTTATATCTAAAAGTAGACAAAATCAGGAGGAAATAAATGAATAATTATTCAATGCCAAAATATTTTCAAAATATGCCTACACTAGGAAAACCTCTAGCTGCAGCTAATAACGAAAATATGGAAGCTTTAAAAGCAATTGAAGCTGATATACACGAAGCAATAAAAACAGTACAAGCTGAAGGACGTACTGATGAATCTTTAAACGAATCAGGACAAATGACAGCTTTACAAAGAATAGCAGCATTAGTAGATAAAGGAACTTGGTGTCCATTAAATACTATCTACAACCCAGAAGGAAATGACAATGGGTCTACTGGTATAGTAAAAGGATTAGGAAGAATCAACGGTAAATGGGCAGTAATCGTTGCATCTGACAATAAAAAATTAGCAGGAGCTTGGGTTGCAGGACAAGCTGACAACTTATTAAGAGCATCTGATACAGCTAAAACATTAAGAATTCCTTTAGTTTATGTACTAAACTGTAGTGGAGTTAAATTCACAGAACAAGAAAAAGTATATCCTAACAGAAGAGGTGGAGGAACTCCATTCTTCAGAAACGCTGAATTACAAAAATTAGGAATTCCAGTAATCGTTGGAATTTACGGAACAAACCCAGCTGGTGGAGGATACCACAGTATCAGTCCAACTCTAATCGTTGCTCATAGAAAAGCTAACATGGCTGTTGGAGGAGCAGGAATCGTTGGAGGAATGAACCCTAAAGGACATATCGAAATACCTGATGCTGAACAAATCATCACTAACACAATAAACGCTGGAAAAGTAAACCCTCCTGGATCAGTTTCTATCCACTTCAATGAAACTGGATTTATGAGAGAAGTTTACCAAGAAGAATTAGGTGTAATAGAAGGAATCAAAAAATATGTTGATATGTTACCAGCATATGATTTACAATTCTTCAGAGTTGACGAGCCAAGAGCTCCTAAATACTCAGCTGAAGACCTATATTCAATAGTTCCATTAAATCAAAAGAAAACTTACGATATCTATGAAGTTATCGCACGTTTATTTGACAATTCAGAATTCACTGAATACAAAAAAGGATTTGGACCTGAAATCGTAACAGGTATGGCAAAAGTAAACGGATTATTAGTAGGAGTTGTAGCTAACGTACAAGGACTATTAATGAAATATCCTGAATATAGAGAAAATGCAATAGGAATCGGAGGAAAATTATACCGTCAAGGTTTAATTAAAATGAACGAATTTGTAACTCTTTGTGGAAGAGACAAATTACCTATCGTATGGATCCAAGACACATCTGGTATCGATGTAGGTGACGAAGCTGAAAAGGCAGAATTACTAGGATTAGGACAATCTTTAATCTACTCAATTGAAAATTCAGACATACCTCAATTTGAAGTTACATTAAGAAAAGGAAGTGCGGCAGCTCACTATGTATTAGGAGGACCTCAAGGAAACAACACTAACGTATTCTCAATAGGTACTGCAGCAACTGAAATGTATGTTATGAATGGAGAAACAGCTGCAATAGCAATGTACTCTAGAAAATTAGTTAAAGATAAAAAAGCTGGAAAAGATCTACAACCTACAGTAGATAAAATGAACGAATTAATCAAAAAATTCTATGATGAATCAAGACCAAAAGCTTGTGCAGTAACAGGTATGGTAGATGAAATCGTTGATATGACAATGATTCGTCCATATATCGAAGCATTCGTAGAATCAGCTTACCAAAATCCAAAAGGAATCTGTGCATTCCATCAAATGTTACTTCCAAGATCAACTCGTGATTTTGATAGTTACACAAAAAGATAATCTATTAAATAATTAAAAAATATTAACAATATTTCACTTCGAAAGAGGTGAAATATTGTTGTATTATTAGATTTAAGTTTTTAATATATATAAACTTAGATTATTATATAAAAAATAAATTTTTTTAAGTGCAAGGAAACGGAGGATTTTAATGTACACAATGGGAATTGATATAGGTTCTACTGCATCTAAAAGTGTTATACTTAAAGATGGGAAAGAAATTATCAGTAAAGCCGTTATTAATGTAGGAGCAGGTACTAGTGGACCAGGTAGAGTTATTGAAGAAGTAACTAAACAAGCAGGTCTAAAAAGAGAAGATATAGATTGTGTATTAGCAACAGGATATGGTCGTAACTCTCTTTTAGAATGGGCAGATTACCAAATGAGTGAACTTAGTTGTCACGCAAAAGGAGCTAACTATCTATTTCCTAATGTAAAAACAGTTATAGATATTGGTGGTCAAGATGCTAAAGTACTTAAAGTTGGACCTAAAGGAGTTCTTATAAATTTTGTAATGAACGACAAATGTGCAGCTGGTACTGGAAGATTCTTAGACGTTATGGCTAAAGTATTAGAAGTAAAAGTTAGTGACTTACAAACTTTATCTGCAGAATCAACAAAAGATGTAAGTATAAGTTCTACTTGTACAGTTTTTGCTGAATCAGAAGTTATTTCCCAATTAGCAAAAGGAACTGATAAAAGAGATATCATAAGAGGAATCCATCGTTCAGTAGCAGGAAGAGTTGGAGGACTTGCAAAAAGAGTAGGGTTAGAAGACGACTTAGTTATGACAGGTGGTGTGGCCCTAAATGGTGGAGTTGTTTTAGCTATGTCTGAAGAATTAGGAAAAGAAGTTAAAACTTCACCTTTAACTCAATATACAGGAGCAATAGGAGCAGCATTATTTGCATATCAAAAAAGTGATATGATACCCATAAAGGACACATATATATTATCAACAAATTAAAAAATATAAGAAAGTTGGTAATGTAT
>NZ_JADYTX010000016.1 GCF_021531475.1 Fusobacterium perfoetens
ATATACTATTTTTATATTTTTAGGAATTTGTTCTTTGAAAAAATCCTCTCTTTTTTCCAACATTAAAATAATCTCTTTATCTTCCAGTTTTAAATTATTCAAAACATCTACTGTTAATCTTTCTATTCCTCCCAATCCCAAGGATTTTATTTTAAATAATATTTTTCCCATAATTTTCCTCAGCTTTCAATATTTTTATTATATTTCTTTTTTACATATTTTTGGAATATATATTCAATTTTTTTTCCATTATATCTCAAAACTCTTTCATAAATAGGTAAGTGTTTATATTTAAGAAAATACCTCTCTGGATTTTCTATCCAACTTTTTCCCCACCAATGAATTGTATAAGTATTAGAAGTAATACATTCTTCTTTAAATTCTTCGTTAGGTCCATAAGGATAAAAATATTCTCTTGGATATACTGCAATCTTTTCTTTTTTTAAATCTAAATTTTCCCCATACTCTTCCTTTAAAATTTTTGTTAAAATATTAGTTATTACATATAACTCAGATTTCCATATCTCATTACTATAAAATTCAAGCATTCTTTTAAAAATTTTATGATTAGGTATTGAACCACAAATTCCAAAACTTATTACTTTTTCATCTTCATATCCAAAAAATAAATCATTTTCTAATAAAGGTGATATATCCTTTATTATTTCTATATCCGTATCTAAATATACTCCACCCTCTTCATATAAAATTTTTAATCTTAAATAATCTGCCACATATGCCCAAAGTTTTCTGTCGTAACACTCTTTGAAAAACTTATTTTCTTTTTTCAAACTATCTATATCTATATTTTTCTCATTCCATTCTATGACTTGATATTCTGGTAAGTATTTTTTCCAACTTTTAATACAACTCTTCACTTTTTGATTTTTTTCATTTCCAAACCATATATAATGTATTTTTTTTTCTATCACTTTTTCTCACCATATTTATTTTTTATAATTCTTCTTAATGAAAAATAAATAATTATTCCAAAAAGAAGACCTTCTCTCATATTATGAGTCTCCCATACACTTTCTGTAAGAGAAATTACTACGAAAGATAAAATTATTCCAAAACTACTTAATAACATTACATATTCTATATTTCTTTCTTCTCTTACTAAAAAAATAAGTCTTAAATTTTCATATAAGAAATAAAAAATTAATCCTATAAAATATACTCCTAAAATTCCCATATCAACAAGACTTCTCATATACATATTATGGGGATTTCTATCATAAGCTATTTTTTTTATTCCCTCTAAACTTGGTAATATTTTAGAAAGTTCTTTTTCATTTTTTTCAATATAATTTAAATACCCTTGTCTTATTCCTTCTTCAGAATATCCTACAATAGGATTTTTTTTATACATTTCAATTGAAGCTTTCCATAATATAAGTCTTATTGCAGGAGATGACTCTTTCACATTTTTTATGCTTACAAATCTTTTATAGTAAACATTATTTTTTAAATAATCTGTTTTACTAACTATTCCTAGACCTAAAATTCCAATTAATATTCCATAAAGCAATATCTTCTTATTAATATTAATAATCAATATAGCTATTAATGGAATCAAGATAGCCAAATAAGCCCCTCTTCTTTGACCTAAAATTACAAAATAAATAATAATTAAATAAACAACACTACTTATTACTAATAATATATTTTTTTTCTTTAACCAAAAATATAAAACTAATCCTAAAGCAACAAAAGAAAGTCCAGCCATAGTATGAGAAGTATATCCTAAATTGGCTAATCCATCATAAGTGTATCCAGCTAATTTAAAATTTACACTTTTTAAATACAAAAATATTTTACCACAATTAAATAATATTGAAATTGTTACAACAATAAAAATTCCTTTTATTTTTTCTGTTGTATTTAAAAACAATGGTGTTAAAAAAATAGGAAAGAATTTATATAATTTTCTCAATTCTTTAAATACTATTTCTCTTTCATCTAAATTAAAATATTGAAACAAAGGAACCAAAAGAAAAAAAGCCAACATTAATTTTTGATTTTTATCTAATCTATATCCTTTTAAAAAAGGTAACGCTCCTATTATTAATAAAACAATCCCTAAATTTGACCTTTGAAAAGTAAAAATAATTGCACTTAAATAACATACCCCTATATACCCTAAAAATAAAAAATATTCTTTTGAATTTTTTATTTTTTCTAAAAATTTCACAGTTATTCCTCCCTATTTTATTATTCTTTCTTTTATTTTTTCTTTTTTTAATCTATTTTTACAACCAAACTCACAAATATATTCTTTTTTAGAAAGAATTACTTTTTTTCTAGCTCTATAATATCCATCATTTCCACTTTTATTGGAACTTGATTTATGCCACATATGAACTACCAAGTTATTAAAATTAAACACACCGACTTTTAATCCTAAAGCATAAAATCTATTTCCTAAGTCGTCATCTTCACAGCCCCAACCTTCATATTTTTCATCAAATCCATTTATTTTTAATATATCTTCTTTGAAGCAACCTATCCCAAGCCCAACTATTTTTGCTCCTCTTTTCTTTAAATGAAGATTATACCAAAAATTTCTTCGCTTATCTCTTTTATTCAATTCCTCTATATGTTTGTAGTCTTCTTCACTTAATTCTGATTTTATATATTTATAATCAAAATTATCATTCTTTATTATTTTATCATTGATTTTTTCAGTTCTTTCTTCATCAAGAAACAAAGCATTTATTTTTAAAACTTCACCTTTTTTTATATTTTCCTTTATATTTTTCAAAAAATATTCATCAAATAATATATCTTGGTCTATAAATAAAATATAATCTCCTAAGCTATAATTTAATCCATTATTTCTTGAAGATGCAAGTCTAAATCCTTTATCCTCTTGATAAACGTGTTTTAATGTATATCTTAACTTAGGAATTATGCTTTCTATTTTTTCCTCTAAAATTTCAGATGAACCATCATCAGCAATAATCACTTCAAATGGTAATTCAATTTGATTATTCAAAGCTAATAAAATATTTTTTAATTGCTCTAGTTTATTGTAAACAGATATTATCACTGATATTTTTAACTTCTTCATATTTTTCCTCCAAACTATTATTTTTTCTATTTCAATTTTCTAAAAAATCTCCATATTTTATATTTTTTCTCCAATTTTACAAGAAACATTCCTTTTAAATTCCATAATCTTTTCTCTAATTCAAAATCTCTTTTTTTGAAATATTTCATATAATTTGTATATTGAGAAAACATCATTTGTTTAACCCAATAAAGATTATTTATTTCTTTTTCTGATTTTAATAGTTCTTCACATATTTTATATGAACTTTTTGCAAATAACTCTCTATTTGGAGCAGTAGTTATACTTCCTTCTCTAATCCTGTAATAATAAATATAATTATCTAAGTATTTTACTTTTTTAGCTTTTAAAAGGCACAGTATAGTAAAAAGTTGATCTTCTACTACTATTTTTTCTTTAAAATATAATTTGTTATCCAATAAAAATTCCCTGTTATATAAATTTCTCCAAACATAAGTTTTTCCAATCACAGTTTTTCCTTTTTTTACTAGTAATTCTTTTCCAGACAACTCCTTATTATTCTTTAAAAGTTTTTCTTCTTTTGAAATATTGTTAGTTTTAAAAATATAAAAATTTCCAATTAATATATCTAAATTTTTATCTAATTTGTTATAAAAATTTTGAAATTCATCTGGATTTATAAAATCATCACTATCTACAAACCAAACATACTCCCCTTTTGCTCTTTCTATTCCATAATTTCTTGCTGATGAAAGTCCACCATTTTCTTTTATAAAAAATTTAGCTTTAATATTATTTTTGCAAAATTCTTCTATTATTTTTTGACTATTATCTGGTGATCCATCATTTACTATTAATATTTCATAATTTATATCTTTTATTTTAGAAATAGAATTTAAACATTCTTTTAAATATTTTTCGACATTATATACAGGTATAATTATACTTAACTCTAGATTATTACTAGATGTACCCCCTCCCATTTTATTTTTAACTATTTTTTCTTTATCCATTTTTATCTCCCATTAATTTATTTTATAATTTTTCTAAACCATTTTTACAAATAAATTGTTTTGTTTCTATTGTTTTATCTAAAATTTTTTTATTCAGATTCCAACGATCCAAACTTCCTTGAGGCTCTGGGTGATAAAGATGATACTGAATAGCTTTATTTTTCATAGAAAATAATTTTCCACCCGCCATTAAAACTCTTTTTTCTATATCAACATCTTCTAATCCATAGCCTATATAATCTTCATTAAAACCATTTAATTTTAATAGTACTTCTCTTTTTATTCCAAAATTACTTCCTAGGCAGCGAGTATTTCTTTTTAAATCTACCCAAGGAAAGTATATTGCATCTGGAAATTTTTTTATAGGAGAGTCTGTAAAAAGTAATTTCAGTAAATTAAATTTTCTTATCCTATTTTTTAAAACAAATTCTGTATATTTTTCTCCAAAATTAAATCTTCTTCCAGTAAACATATCACCTTTTTTTAAACTTTTGGCATATTCTTCTAAAAATTTTGGATGAACCATACAATCTTGATCTATTACGACTATTAAATTTCCTGAAGAATTTTTAACTCCATTATTTAATGCAGTATTTCTTCTATATCCTAAATCTGCTTGTTGAACATGAATTAATTTATAATTTAATTTACTTTTTAAAGTATCTATAAAATTTCCTAAAGTGTTATCATCTTCTGTAACTATTACTTCAAAATTTCTGTATGTTTGGTAATTTATACTTTCTAAAACCGCTTCTATGAATTCTTTCTTTTTGTATATTGGAATTATTAAGCTAATTTTTAAAGAGTTTTTCATAAATATTTTCCCCTTATAAATCATTTTAAATTATTTTTTTGCAAATTTATCAAAAGTTCTATAAAATTCTTTAACTAACATTTCTGGAGTTATCAAATTAAATATCTCTTCCCAAGACATATCTCCATAATCTTCTTGGATATCACTTGATATTATTCCTCTATGTTTTTCTCCACCCCAAGGAATCCAACATTTTACATCTGATTTTGGCCAAAATACTGCAAAACTTGGAATATCTAATCCTTGAGCCATATGTCTTGCTCCACCTTCATTTCCAAAATACATATCGGAGTTTGAAATAAGTGCTAACAAATCTCTTACAGATTTAGTTTCTATATTTGTAAAAATATTATTTTGATTTTCTCCTACCATTGATTTTACTTTTTCCATATCAGATTTTTGCTCAGAAGTTCCAAAAAATATCATTTGAATATTTTGATTTTTTTCTAATATTTTTCCTAATGTTTCACCCATTTTATCTAATGGATATATTTTAAAAGAATGTTTTGCAGTTACAGAACAAAGAACAATAGGTTTTGTAAAATCAATCCCTTTTTCTAGCATTTGTTTTTTCATATTTTCTTTTTCTTCATCTGTAACATATAATCTAAAATTAGTATCATATTTTAGATTATATTCTTTTTCAAGAGGTTTTAAAAGTTCCAATCCTTTTTCTACTTCATTCTTAAATTCATAAGATCCTTTTATCTTGTGTGTATAAGTAAATCCTCTTTTTTTGTTATATCTTCCTATTCTGTACTTTGCTCCAGAAAATAAAGTAAACCATTCACTTTTAGGAGTAGAAACTAGATCAATTATTATGTCATATTTTTTTCTTGTTATTTTCCAAACTTCCCATAAATATCTAAAAGCATTATTTTTTACTTTATCTGTGATAGTTATAGTATTGAAATTTTTATCCTCTTTAAAAATTGGTGCTACATGTTCATAGCATACAAAATCTATCTCTGCATCTGGAAAAGTTTTCCTAAAAGTATTACACACTGGAGTAGCTAAAATTGCATCTCCCATTTGTTTAAATCTTACAACTAATATTTTCATTTTATCTCCTAATTTATTATAAATTATAATCTGTTATTATTTGAGTTTTTAATGTCGGAAAATTATCGTAATATTTTACACAATCGAAAGAACATAAACATTCTCTTATAAAATTTTTTCTCATATTACATAGTCTTGGATGATTCAAATTTAATAATTCAATTGTTACAATAGCTTTTTTATATTCTATCTTTTGTGTATCTTTTTCCTTTGGAATAATTTTTCCACTCATTAAATCATATTCTAAATATTTTTCTGGATCTTCAATAGTCGGATTTATAAAATAATTTTCCCATCTATTTCCTTTATTTTGTCCACAAGTCACTGGATTAATACAAGCTACTAAATAATTTGAATATTCCATTAATTTTTCTGGAAACTTGTCCTTTGGGTAAATATGCTCAATCTGACTATTTTCTAAATTTATTTTTAATTCACAATAAGGACAATAACTTCCTTCTTCATTTTTATACTCATATTCATTTTCAAACATATATTCTTTTAACTGTCTTTTTATATCATAAGAAAAATCTTTCCAACTTTTGGGATTATTTCTTTTTTTATAATCTCTGAAAAATTGAGGTTCTTCTGTTTTATTTATTTTAAACATCTTTAACCTCTCTTTCTTCTTTTGATTTCCATATCAATGAGCATCAAGTCACTATCTGAGTTTCCTAATATATTTTCCAACTCATTATATTTTTCTTTAAACTCATCTGTTTCATATCTATTTTCACTTACAAGATTTCTTACATCATCTAATAAGTTTTGTACTTCTATATTTCTTGCACTTTTCATTCCCATTATATCTTCTAAAATTCTATCAGAAGTCTGTCCATAAGAACTATATAATTCTTCTCCAGTTATAGGAACTATTTTATTTTCTTCATTTTTTGAAAGAATTATTATATTTTCACTAGGAACACTTCCTAAAATATGTGGAGAATGAGTAGCCAATATTATTTGGTTATTTTTTCCAATGTTTTGATAAACTTTTATAATTTGTTGTTGCCATTTTGGATGCAGAGAAAGTTCTGGCTCATCTATCAAAATAATTGAATCTTCTGGCTCAAGCATTTTTATTGATAAAGTCCTTAAGAAAAGTTGCTTTTCTCCTGACGAAAGCTCATTTATATCAAACTCCTCTCCTTGAGAATTTTCAAAAATAGGCATATTTTTACCGTCTTTTGATATTCCTTTTAATTTTACATCTAATTCAAGAATATTAAAGATGCCATTTATTTCCTCTGTTATTTTTTTTCTAGCCTCTAACATAGTTAAATTTTCATTTTGACCAAGTATATACATGATTCTACTTACTATATATGAAGGAATATCTTTTATCATATTGAAATCTACTATATTAAAAAAGCTATATTCTTTATAGAAATTTGTTGTTTCAGTTTTTACTTCACTAAAATTTATCTCTGTTGGAATATATATTAATTTAGGTAAAACTTCGAAAGAAGACAAAATTGCTTGATATTTTTTTCTATCATTTTCTATAAAATAACTTATATATTTTAAACTATTTATTATTCCTAAATCTTTTAATTTTTCAAAATCGTCATTAAAAGTTATATCTACTTTTCCTAAAATATCTCTTCTATGTTCCGCTATGTCTGAAAAATAATTCCAAATACTTTCTAAAAAAGTAGTTTTACCACTTCCATTAGAACCTGCCACAACAATAGTATCTATTATTTTCCCATTTTTTTCAAAATCTATATTTATATCTTTTAAAATTTTGTTATTTTTTATCTCTATCTTTTTTATCTTCACAAAATTTCACCCCAATTCTTTCCAAAACTTTTATCCAATAATTATCAGCTAATCTTTATAGTATTTAAATTCCACTTTTTTCCCATCAAAAACTAAACCTATTTTTATTATCTCTTTTATTCCTTCAGTTTTTAACAAAGCATCATATTTTTTATTTTCTATCTGATTAAGAGCTTTTTCTGCCTCTTTTTTTATATCCGTTGTCCTAGCTCTCTTTAATTCAAATATATACCCAGCCCAATTTTTATTTCTTGGTTTCAAAATTATATCTGCTCTACCATACCCTGTTTCAATATTTGATTTCATTTCATAAAAATCATCTAAGCCATATAAAAATCCTGCTAAAAGTGTTTGATATGGATTTTCATATTTTTTACTTACATCATAAAAACTCATTGCATTTATGACTACATTTTCTAAGATAGTCATTATATACGATATATTTTTGCTATGTAATGCCTCTTTCATAGAAGTGATACTATTATTTACTCCATTAAAAATAATATCTACAAATAATATTTTAAAAAATGATTGTATTTCTTTATTTGGTATTTTTACTAAATATGTATTTTCGCTTATTTTTTCTTTTATAGTCAAATATCCTGAAAATAACATTAATTCCCATAAATTGTTGGGAGAAAGAGTATGACCAATAGCTATACTTTCATTTATAAAAACCATTTTTTCTTCGCCATTTAACAATTTTTCTAAATTATCAAATGTTGTTTTATCTGAACGAACTAATAAATCTTTTATCAATACATTTCCTGAAGTGTTTATCCAATACGCTTTTAATTTTTTCTCATCAGTGTAGTTTAAAATACTCCAAGGATTATAAATCTCTACATTTCCAAACTTATAACCATCATACCAAGATTTTACCTCATCCATTTTATAGTCTAAATCAAATTCTTTTAAAACTTTTTCTACTTCTTTTTCTGTTAATCCAAAACATTCGTCATAAGTCTCACTTAAAATTGTATTTATTTTTAAGTTGTTTAAGTCAGAGAAAATACCAGCCTGTGCTACTCTTATGGCTCCTGTAAGAACTCCCATTTTAAGACTTAAATTAGTTTTTAAAACAGATCCGTATATTTCTTTAAAAAATACAGAAGCTCTGTCATAAAAATTATATTCATAAGCCATAGTAAGAGGAGCATCATATTCATCTATAAGAACTACAACTTTTTCTTTATAATATTCTTCCAAAATTTTACTTAAAAAATTTAACGCATCATCATAACTTCCATCTATCTCATCAAACCAAATTTTTTCAAATTTTCTTTTATTTCTTTCATCCAAACTTTCTCTCAAATATTTATATTCTTCATATAAGTTTGAGAAAGTTCTTCTTATGCTTTTTTGCATTTCTTCCCAAGTAGTTCCTTTTATCTCTTTCATTGAAATAAAAATAACTGGATATTTTCCTTGTTCGGAAAATACAGAAGAATTTTTTATATATAGATTATCAAATAACTTTCTATTTTCATCACTCTCTCTTACATCAGAAAAATATTTAAGCATTGACATATTAAGAGTTTTTCCAAAACGTCTTGGACGAGTAAAAAGTTTTACCTCAGCTCCATCATTAAGAATTTCTTCTATAAATTTTGTTTTATCTATATAAAAATAATCATTTGTTCTTATTTTTTTAAAATCATCTATCCCTATTGGTATTTTTTTTAACATTTTTACACCTCCAATTACATTTAATTTTTTTACATTCTATTTAAAATTTTATCCAATCACTTTATTTTCTCTTAACATTCTCTCTATATTTATATATATATTCTCACAGTTTATCTCTCCAAATACTCTTGGTTTCATAACCCCAAAATACTCTTTTTTTATTTTATTACTTACAATTCCTTGAAATTTTTCTCCATAATTAGAGATCCATTTCTCTTGGTCTTCAAAAATAATAAAACTAGGAACTCCCACTCCTTGAGCTATATATCTTTCTTTTGTTTCTGTTCCAAAGAAAAAGCTACAATTTGCAAAAAATCCTTTATAATCTTTCAAATTTTCTATCTCAAACATATATACATTTTTATTATTTTTTAACTCTTTAATAAATTTTGCAGTTTTTCTTTTATTTCCCTTTTCATAATAGAAAACTATATTTAATTTTTCCATTGCTAGTTTCTCTATTAGTTTTTTCATCTCTTCCACTGGGAAAAAATCATTTTCAGAGTCTAAAAAAAGAGAACTAGCAAAAATAGGACTAGAAAAATCCACTCCCTCATTATTTTTCATTCTCTCTCTTATATCTTTTTTCTCATCTTGAGATACTTGTAAAGCTATCTCTTTATCATAAATAACTTTTACACCATCTATTTTTTCAAGAGGTTTTAAATATTCAAGATTTTTTTCAACCTCATCATAATGTTCTATCTCTTTAACTAAATATCCACTTCCATTAAAAAATTTCCCATCATCTTTTTTTATCTTATATTTAGCACCAAAGGAAAACATATCCAAAATGCTACTTTTTTTATCTGATGGAAGTTCGATTATTATATCATATTTCTTTTTTAATATTCTCATACTTTTTAGAAAATAATTAAATTTACCATTTCTTTCTCTTTTATTTATACCCAAAATATTATCTACAATCTTTTTATTTTCTAATATGCAAATATTTTCTTCATAAGTAGCTAAATCTATCTCACTATCTTTGAAAGTTTTTCTCAAAGAATTTAATAAAGGAACAGCTAAAATACTTTCTTCAAGAGTTGATAATTTTATAACTAAAATTTTCATAATAACACCTTTCAAGCCTATTTATTCTTTATATAATTATAGCATATATTTAAAAAAAATCGAACTATAATTTAAAAAAATAATACTCTTTTGAAAAAAATTACCAAATTATTTTCTCAGTTTATATGTATTTTTAAGTATACTTACAAAAACTCTTCCAATTATTTGTAAAATATTATATAATAAGGTTAAAGTATAAAATTTAAAGGGGTGTTTTAATGAATATTTCTAAAAGAGCTAGTAATATAAAAGTTTCTCCTGTTAGAAAATTAATACCATATCAAGAAGAAGCTATCAAAAGAGGAAAAAAAGTTTATCATTTAAATATAGGTCAACCAGATTTACCAACACCACCAGAATTTACAGAATTTATTGTAAACTCTGGTGAAAAAACTTTATCTTATGCTCATTCAAAAGGAAATCTTGGACTTCGTCTAGCAATGAGCAAATTTTACAAAGAAAATTTTGATTTAGATTTCAATGAAGAAGAAATTCTTATCACAGCTGGAGGTAGTGAAGCTTTACTTTTTGTTCTTACTACAATATTTGATGTAGATGATGAAATTTTACTTTCAGAACCATATTATGCAAACTACAACAGTTTCTTTGAAATGTTACAAATAAAAGTAAATGCTTTCTCAGCAAAATCTGAAGATGGGTTCCATCTTCCACCAAAAGAAGAAATAATAGCAAAAATAACTCCAAAAACAAAAGCTATTCTTCTTACTCACCCAGGAAATCCTACAGGAACTGTTTATACTGAAGAAGAATTAAAAATTATTGGAGATATTGCAAAAGAATATAATCTTTATGTAATCAGTGATGAAGTTTATAGACTTTTATCTTATGATAACAAAATTGCTACTAGTATGGGTTCTTTCCCAGAATATAGAGAAAATACTATCATAATAGAATCTATTTCAAAAACTTATTCAGCTTGTGGAGCAAGAATTGGTGCAATAGTTAGTAAAAATAAAGAGTTTATATCTCAAGTTTATAAATTATGTCAAGCAAGACTTTCTGTATCTACTCTTGATATGATTGGAGCAGAGGGACTTTACAACACATTAAAAAAAGATTACTTTGATGGAAATAGAGCTATCTATGAAAAAAGAAGAGATGTTATTTACGAAGGACTTCTTAAAATAGATGGAGTGAAAGTTACAAAACCTGAGGGAGCGTTCTATGTTATGGTTACTCTTCCAGTTGATGACAGTGAAAAATTTGCAATTTGGATGCTAGAATATTTTGATTATGAGGGAGAAACTGTTATGCTTACTCCTGCTCAAGGTTTCTACAAAACTCCAGATGCAGGAAAACAACAAGTTAGAATTTCTTACTGTATAGAAGAGGAAAAAATAAGAAAATCTCTTAAAATCTTAGAAGAGGGATTAAAAAAATATAATTCTAAATAATAATTTTAATGGAGCTATCGCAACTAAAAAAATATGGTAGCTCTATTTTTTTATTTTATCTTAAATTTTATGATATAATATTTATAATAAATTATAAAATATAGAAAGGATAAGATATGTTTAAAGATAGAGAAAAATATTTTGAAATAGAGAAATTTAAAAATTTGAGAGTGAAAGCTTTATTTACTACAAAGGCTATTGGAGATACTGATCTTAATTTAGAATCAGGGCAAGAAAATCTAAAAAGATTTTTTAAAACAGAAAAATTAACTCCTTTTTCTTTAGTTGGGCTAAGCAAACTCATTCTGCAAATATAGTAGATATAAAAAATGATATCCAAGAATTTTTTTATGAAGGTGTTGATGGATTTATAACTCAAAGAAAAGATGTAATACTTATAACAAAACACGCCGATTGTTTACCAATATATTTTTATGACACTGTAAATAAAGTTATTGGGATTTGTCATTCCGGTTGGAAAGGATCTTTTCAAGAGATTGGAATAAAAGTTATAAAAAAAATGAATAAAAATTATGGTTCTCTAAAAGAAAATATTTTAATAGGAATTGGTATCGGAATTTCAATGGAAAAATATGAAGTAGGAGATGAATTTTATGAAAATTTTAAATCAAACTTTTCGAAAGATTTACTAGATTGCTCATTTTCTAAAATAGATGAAAAATGGCATTTTGATAATGTAAGATTTAACCTTGAAAACTTTAAAAAATATGGAATCTCACCTAAAAATATTATAGTTTCAGATGAGTGTACTTTTAAAAATCCAAGATTTAGTTCATTTAGAAGAGATAAAAATTTAGCTAGAAATATTGGAGCTATATTCTTATTTTAGAAAAAAATTGACTTTTAAAAAAATATGATATATACTTCCTTATAATTAAATTGTAAAGGGGGAGATATTATGTTTAAAAGCAAATTGATGAATTTATCAGCAATGCTTATTTTTGGAACTATCGCTCTTTTTGTAAGAAATATTAATCTTACATCACCAGAGATAGCAGTTTTTAGAGGAGTTATTGGGAGTATATTTCTTTTTGGAGTGATACTTTTTTCTAAGGAAAAAACTTCATTTCAAGCAATGAAAAAAAATCTTCCTATTCTCACAGTTTCAGGATTATTTGTTGGAGGAAATTGGATATTTCTTTTTGAGGCATATAAATATACAACCGTTTCGATTGCTACTTTGAGTTATTATTGTGCTCCTATATTTGTGACAATTCTTGCTCCTGCTGTCTTAAAAGAAAAAATAACTTTAAAAAAATTTCTTTGTGTCTGCTTGGCAATGGTAGGAATGTTATGTATAGTTGGAGCTAATAAAAACAGTTCTATTGGAGAATACAATCATTTTTTAGGAATAACTTATGGACTTGCTGCTGCTATTTTCTATGCTGGAGTAATACTTCTAAATAAATTTATAAAAGGACTTGGAGGAGTTGAAACAACTGTAAGTCAACTTGTCCTTGCTTCACTTTTGCTTTTCCCATATGTAGCTTTTACAACTGGATTTGATTTTTCAAAAATGACTGAAATTTCTTGGGTATATTTAATATTCTTAGGAGTTATTCATACTGGATTTGCATATGTTTTATATTTCTCTTCATTAAAAAATTTAAAAAGTAATACAATCGCTGTTCTAAGTTATATTGACCCAATAACTGCCGTTCTTATCTCATCTCTATTTTTAGGAGAAAAGATGACAATATTCCAAGTTATTGGAGGAATTTTAATTTTAGGTTCAACATTTATAAGTGAAACTTTAGATAAAAAAGATTGATAAAAAAGGACTGTTGCATTTTTTATTAAATTTGCAACAGTCCATTTTATTTTTTATCCAAATACTTCTTTTAGATGAAAAACTTCCTCTTTTATATTTCTATGTTTCAGAGTTTTTATATCCATCTTATAAACCTTAAAAAATATTTGTAAAAATATTCCCATACTTATAGCAGTAACAACAGTGCCAACTCCAACTTTTCCTCCTAAAAGCCAACCACTTCCAAGAGCTGAAAGTTCTATTATATTTTTTATAATTCCAACTGGATATTTTGTCTTTTTAGTTATAATTTGCATAAATCCATCTCTTGGACCACAGCCCATACCTTGAATCATATAGAAAAAAGTTCCATAAGCATAGAAAAATATTCCTGTCATTAGTAAAATTCCTCTGTATAGATAAGATTCTTTTACTGGAATAAAATCTAAATACAATATCAAGTCCATAAAAAGTCCTATGCTCAAAAAATTTAATACAGTTCCAAGACCAATTGGTTGTCCAAGAAAAATATCAAGCAAAACTATTGTTATTCCAAGTCCTATACTTGCTTGACCAATTGTAATTCCTGTTGTTTTAGAAATCCCTTGATGTAAAACGTCCCAAGGAGAAAGTCCCAAATCTGCTTTTAAAATCATTATACAACCTAAAGCACACATAAAAAGTCCAATATATAATTTTAAATATCTTTTTAATTCTTCTGTTTTTTTATTCATATTATTTTCCCCAACTTTTTATATATTTTCTAACTCTTTTTCAAACTCATAAGAGCCTGGCAATGCTCTTAAAAGTGCTTTTGTATAATCATGTTTTGGATTTTTATAAATTTCTTCTGGAGTTCCCTCTTCTACAATCTCACCATTTCTCATTATTCCTATTCTATCACACATATGATAAACAACTCTCAAATCATGAGATATAAAAAGATAAGAAACCTTAAGTTCTGTTTGAAGTTTTTTAAAAAAATTAAGAATACTTGCTTGACCAGACAAATCCAAAGACGAAACTGCCTCATCGGCTATTAAAAGTTTTGGGTCAGAAAGAAGTGCTAATATAATAGCAATTCTTTGTTTTTGTCCTCCACTTAGTTCATAAGGATATTTTGATAATATATCCTCACTAAGATTAGCCATTTCAAGCATCTCTTTAATTTGATATTCCATATTTTTTTTATCTTTCATTTTATTTATTTTAAAAGGTTCTTCTAATATCCAACGAATATTTTTCATAGGATTTAGTGATGAATTTGGGTCTTGAAACACCATTTGTATATCTCTAAAACCACTGATTTTTTTACAATTTAATTTTTCCCCTTGAAATATTATCTCTCCACTTTGAGCTGGTGTAAGACCAGTTAAAACTCTTGCTGTTGTAGATTTTCCACAACCAGATTCTCCAACCAATCCGTAAACTTCTCCCTCTTCAATGGAAAAAGATATATTTTTTAAAATATGTTTTTCTCCATAATATTTATTAAGATTTTTTATCTCTAGCAACATCTTTTATCACCTTTTCACAAGCTACAAAATGATTTTCTGATATTTCCACCAAATCATTTTCACGACAATTATTATAATATTTACATCTGTCACCGAAATAACATTTTTCTCTTTTTCTCACAAGTGGAGATATTACAGTACCGGGAACATATGGAAGCATTCTATTTTTATCCTCCATACTAAAAAGCATACTATATAAAGCTCTTGTATAAGGGTGCTTTGCATTTTTTAAACTTCCCTCTAATATTTCCACACTTCTTCCACCATACATAACCATAACTCTGTCACAGATAGATTCTATTAAAGCTATATCATGAGAAACAAAAATTATCGCCATTTTTTTATCTTTATTTAATTTTTTCAAAAGTTTTATAACTCTAAGTTGAGTTCTAAGATCTAGAGCTGTTGTAGATTCATCACAAATTATAAGAGATGGCTCACATATAACAGCCATAGCTATCATAACTCTTTGTCTTTGCCCTCCTGAAAGTTCATGAGGAAATTTATTATAAGCTTCTTCTGGATTATAAATATCACACTCTGTTAAAATCTCTATAACTTTTGATTTTCTTTCATCAGCTGACATAGACTTTTTATGGATTTTTAAAATCTCCTCTACTTGTTTTCCTATTCTTTTAAGAGGATTTAAAGCACTTAGAGCATCTTGAAACACAAGACTAATTTTATTTCCTCTTATCCCCATCATTTCTTTTTCAGAAAGTTCTAAAAGATTTTTTCCTTGAAATAAAACTGTACCTGTTGGGTGAAATCTATCTTCCAAAATTCTTATTATACTTTTTGAAGATATACTTTTTCCACAACCAGATTCTCCAACTATTCCAAATATCTCTCCCTCTTTTACATAAAAATTTAGATTTTCAACTAATGATAAAAGTTGTTCTTTATAATCAACTGATATATTTAAGTTTTTTACTTCTAATAATTTCATTTTTATATTATCCTTTTGAATTATATTTTTCTCTAGCATATTCTCCTATCAAATTGATAGAACATATAGTAAGAGTTATAAAAAGTCCCGGAAAAATTGCATACCACGGAGCTGTTAAAAAATATATTTGAGCTTCACGAAGCATTGAACCCCAACTTGGATATGGAGCTTGAATACCAAGTCCTAGATAACTTAAAGATGCTTCTGTAAGAATTGATACTCCAAGAGATAGAGCTGTTGAAACTATAAGTTTTCCTCTTATATTTGGGAAAATATAGTGACATAATATCCACCAATCTGATGCTCCTCTAGTTTTTGCCGAAAGAGTATAATTTTTTTCTTTTTCTTTCAAAGTTTCCCCTCTTGCAAAACGAGTGAAGTGAGGAATATTCATTATCCCAATTACTAAGATTGTATTAAAAGTCCCTGATCCAAAAGCAGTTATCATCATCAAAGCAAATAAGATTCCCGGAAAAGACATAAAAGCATCTATAATTCTCATTATAACTTCATCTACATATCCACCAGAGTAACCAGAATACATTCCCAAGATACTTCCCACTGAAAGTCCGATACATATTGAAGAAATTCCTACCAAAAGGGCGATTTGTCCTCCCTCCATTACTCTTGTAAATATATCTCTACCAAATTTATCCGTCCCAAAAAGATGAGAAAAACTTGGCTCAGCAAATTTATTATTTACATCTATAGAAGTTACTCCGTAGGGACTAAATATCTTTGTAAGAATAATGGCAAGCACCAAAACTCCAAAGAAACTTATTCCGAATAAAAGTTTTTTATCTATTTTTGCTAATTTTTTCATAAATTATACCTCTAAGAAATTTTTACTCTAGGGTCTACATAAGAATAAAGTAAATCTGTAAATAAATTTGTAACTATAACTATAATAGCACTATAAAGTACCAAAGCTTGAACCACTGGATAATCCCTATTCTCTACTCCTAAAACCATAAGACTTCCAAGTCCCGGAATATTAAAAAGACTCTCCACTATTACACTTCCAGCTAATATTTTTACAAAAAGTCCAGAGACTATTGTAAGCATTGGAAATAAAATATTTCTCAACACATCAGTTATTATAACTTCATTTTTCCCTCTTCCTCTTGCAATGGCAGCTTTTACATAATCTTTGTTAAGCTCCTCAAGAATTATATTTTTTAGATAAATTGAAGTTATAGAAATTTGTGATACAGCAAGTGTCACAGCTGGTAAAATATTTGTAACAGTTTTTATAGGAACTTTCAAATAAATTCCAAATATCATCAAAAGAAGAAGTCCTATCCAAAATGATGGGATAGAGATCCCTATCATATTAAATATTGATAGGAATCCGTCTCCTCTTTTTTTATTTCTCATTGCTGATAAAAGTCCCAAAGGAAATCCAAACAAAATAGTAATAACCATCGCTTTTCCTGCAAGATTTAAAGTTACTCCCATTCTTTTTGCTATTAAATCATTTACAGGTGTTGAATATTTTATTGATTCTCCCATATCTCCACGAAGAGCATCTCTTGTCCACTCAATATATGCTATATGTTTTGGTTTATCAAGTCCATATTCTTTTTTTAATGCTATTACCTGTTCTTTTGTAGCATCTACACCTAATTTTGATAAAATAGGATCTCCCGGAATTACATTTAATACTGTAAAACTTATTATAGATACTAGAAAAAGTGTTATTATTGAGGTAAAAATTTTCTTTATTAAAAACACTTTTTAACTCCTTTTTTTATTTTATTACTAGACAACTTAAATCTAATACATAGATAGGATATATTTGATATCCGTCTATTTTTTTATTTAGTGCTACTATATAGCTTGGAGCTTGTAAGAATACTGCTCCTACATTTTCTGTTAATATTTTTTGAGCTTCTTTATAAAGTGCAATTTGTTTTTCTTTATCCATTTCAACAGGAATTTGTGATAAAACTTTGTCATAGTCTTTATTTGAGAAATTACACATATTTCTTGGATCTTTAGTTCTATATCTATCAACAGTAGCATATGGAGATGGTTTTCCTTCAAATCCAATTACTGTCATTTGATAATTTCTATTTTTATAAACATCACTTAACCAAGTTCCCCATTCAATCTCTTCTATTTCTACATCAATTCCAACTTTTATAAGTTGTTCTTTGATTATTTGAGCTGTATCAACGTGAACTCTATAGTTTGCTGGAGCTCTTAAAACTAATTTTAATCCATTTTCATACCCAGCTTCTTTTAAAAGTTCTTTTGATTTTTCTAAGTTAGTTTGGTATAAATCTTCTGTTTCTCTGTTATAAATAGATTTTACAGATGGACTTACTGCTCCACCAGTAACTGCTCCTCTACCAAGAGATGCTCCCTCTATAATTTCATTTTTATTGATAGCATAGTGGATAGCTTGTCTTACTCTTAAATCATTTAATGGAGCCACATCATTATTTAGAGCTAGAAGTTGAACCATATTTTGTTCTCCCTCTTGAATTTTTCCTGAATCTCCTATCATTCCAACATATTCAGCTCCAAGTCTATGAATAATATCTACATCTCCCATTTGGAAAGACATTATTCCACTTTGGTCATCTTTTATTACTCTAAATTCTGCCTCTTCCACATTTCCAGTATTTGCTATATTCCAATATTTGTCGAATTTTTTCAATGTTACTCTTTCACCTGGAACATATTCGTCTAAATAGAAAGGTCCTGTTCCATAGATTTTTTCTCCATCAACATAAACTATACCATCTAAGAATGCAGCAATTCCCTCTCCAGTAACTTGTTTTAAAGTAAATATAACTTCATCTCCATTTACTTCAACAGATTTTATTAATTTTTTAAACTCTGTTGTAGAAAGGTTTGTTGGGAAGTCAGTTAGTAAAAATCTATCATAAGATGCTTTTACTAATTCTGGTGTAAGTTCTACACCATTTTGGAATAAGATTCCTTTTTTTATTTTGAAAGTATAAGTTAAAAAATCATCAGATACTTTATAACTTTCTGCTAAAGCTGGATTAATTTCTCCTTTAGAATCCATTTTAACTAATCCTTCAAAGATATTAAAAGTTATCTCTCCAGTTGCTGCTGCTACATATTTGTGTGGGTCTAAAAAATCAGGGTCTGCTGAAATTTTTACTACAACTTTTTTAGTTGCCTCTTTAGGAGCTGATTTTTCTTCTCCTCCACCACAACCTACAAACAAAAATAAAAACAGTGACACAAAAAACGCCATAAAACTTTTTTTCATAATACTTTTGTACTCAATATTTTTTCAGATTTTTATATAAAACCTTTCAATTTTTCAATATCAAAAAAAGATAGAGATAATTTTATCTATTTTCTCCATTTGATAATGATTTTTTGTAAAGTGTAAAGATAAACTATCTGCTACTCTAAAAGCTACCCAGCAGACTTCTCGGAGTACAAAATAAATTTTCTCAGGTTCTCTGTTTTTTGTTCTCGTGGCGTTAAGTTATTGAACTCTCTACACTCATTTAACTACAGCCTAAACAGAGAAAGTTAAGTTTCCCACATAATCAGGATAAATAAATTTTATAAAAATTTTACCAACTGTTGTAATTTTTTTATAACTAAGACTTAACTACTGGCAAGCTTTTATTAAAAAGCCCCCTAAGAAAAGATAATATTTTTTAACTTAAACATATCCATACAATACAATTTAATAAATATTAAATACATCCTCCTTTTATTTATTTTAAAATATCTCAAAATTTTTTTAAGATATTTTATTAATGATATATATTAAAATTTATAATCTTTTTTCTTGTCCCTTGGTTAATACTGCTAAGATTATAGTATGAAACTCAAATTAAATCAAGTGTTATTTTTTATTTTTTTTATTTTTTATCTCCTCTAAATAAAATTATTTAAGAAAGCAGAACAAATAAAAGTGTTTTATAATTCAAAAAAATTCTTTATATTCCAAAGGGTTTCTTGAGTTTAAAATTTTAAATCTAATTTTTCTATAAACTTTTTTTAGTATTTGTGCTACAATATATGGGCAAAATTATTTTTTACAGGAGATAAATTATGATTGATAATAAAGGAAAAGTTATAATTATAAAAGTTAATAAAGGGGGAGTTGGAAAAACTTTCTTAACAGTTCAACTTGGAGCTGGACTTGCCTCAATTGGTAAAAAAGTTTTAATCCTTACTTCTGACTCTCAAAATAATATTCTTCACTATACTTTTAGAGATGGAGAAGTGCCATCTTTTAAAAATGGTTTGAAAGTTTGGGTAAGAGGTAAAAAGGGAGAACTTATCAAACTTAGAGAAAATCTTTTCTTCATTCCTCTTGAAAATAGTAAATTTTCATCAGTTTTCTCAAAAAAATTAGAGCCATTTTTAGATAGAATGAGAGAGGAATACGATTATATTTTAATAGATAGTATGCCTTTACTTAAAATTGACTCTGAGTTTGTAAGATGTTCTGATAAAATAATAATCCCTGTTTTCTGCGACAGAGCTACTATTGAGGGAGTAGCAAATGTAATTGAAGAAGCTGGAATTGAAAAAATTCTTGCTGTTGTTCCTAATAAATTTAGAAGTACAGTTACTCAAAGTGAAAATCTTGAAAAACTTAAAAATCTTTTAAGAGATACTGATATTCTTTTCCCTGAACCAATAAGAGAACTTTCTCAAGTTGAAAATCTTTTAGGAAATGGAAAAACTATATGGGAAACAAAATCAAAACTTTTAGATGATGCTAAAAAAACTTTAGCTGATATTATGATAGAATTAGGTGAGTAGCATGGAGAAAAAAATTGATGAAAAATTAAAAGATCTACTAAACTCAAGAAAGCAAAAAAAAGTATCTGAAAAACCTCAAGAGGAAAAAAAATCTTTATTAATAAAAAATATCAATAAGGAGATTTTTCAAATAACTGGTGATGATGAAGTAAATAGTTTTTTAAAAGAGAAATCTTTGGAAGTTTTAAACCTTCAAGCTCGTACATCACTTACTCTTGGTAAAATATTTTCAGAGGTTGAGCTTAGACTTGCTGGTAATAGATATACTGGTTGCTATGTAAAATGGCTTGAATTTAATGGATTTAATAAGATGACTGCCCTAAGACATAGAAACCGTTATAAACTTTATACTTTATGTGAAGATGATTTTTCAAAAGAAGTTGTTGCAAAACTTCCTTATAGACAGATAAATGACATCTGTAAAAATGAAAATCCTCAATCTATCATAAGAACTATCGAAAGAGAAAGGTCAATAGATATATTGGATAATATGACTCTTGATAGTATCTCTTTTCAAGAAAAAAATGAGATAATGGATTTTGATTTTAATAATTTTTTAACTCATCTTCCTAAAAAAGAAACTCTTGAAAAACTGCCAGTAGACAAACAAAAAACTTTATTTAATCTTTTTAAAAAGATTGATAAAATTTTAAATGAAATTTAATTTTCTTAAGATTAATTTCTCTACCTAATGAGAAGTTAATCTTTTTTTATTTTTTGCGATTTGGACTATAACAAAAAAAATCTCACAAAAATTATGTAATTTATGGTATGATTAATTATGTATTAATATTTTTTCAAAAGGAGGAGTTTAATATTAAAACAATAGCTATTGTCACTAATTCACGAAAGAATAATCAGGTATCAAAAAATTTAACCAATGATTTAACAAAAGTTTTTGAAAATAAAGTCAACATAAAAAATTACTACTTAAATGAACTAATTCCTTCAGATTCTATTATAGGTGATGTAATTCTAGTTATGCTTGAAAAAAAATTAGTAGAAATAAAAAATTATATTAATTCTACTGATAATGTAATTGTCGTTGAAAGAACTATTCTCGAAAAATCAGCCTATGATATATTAAATATTCCTAGTGGAACAAAAGTTCTTATTGTAAATGATTGTTATGAAACAAGTATTCAAACTCTTTCAACAATCTATCAACTTGGAATAAATCATTTACAATTAATCCCTTTCAATGAAAATGATGTACAAGATACTTCAATAAAAATAGCAATTACTCCAGGAGAAAAAAATCATGTTCCAAGTTATATCGAAAATATTTTAGATATTGGACAACGTTGTTTAGATACTTATACTTTGATGAAAATAATGAATGTATTAAAGTTAGAAGATAAAAGTATCTCGCAAAATTTGATTAAATATAGCTCTACTATTTTAGATATAAATGCTGGTTTAAAAGAACAATATAAAAATTCTTTTTTAAAAAATGAAATTTTAAAAACTACTTTAGAAAAATTTGATTCTGGAGTATTGATTGTAGATAATAACTATAATATAATACACAGCAACTTTCAAATAAAAGAACTTTTTAACTTAGGAGAAAACTCTTCTGGAAATATAAAAAACTATCTTGAAGATGAACTCTTCAATAAACTTTCTAAAATGACATCTGAACAAGAGCTTTTAATTTTAAATGAAGAATCTTTTATGGTATCTAAAAGTGAACTTCATTTTTTCGGAGAAATAGGAGCTTACTTTTTTAATTTTAATCCTATAAATAATATAAAAGCTTTAAATGAAGAGTTAACTAATAAACTTGTAAAAAAAGGATTTTTTGCTAAATATACTTTTTCAGATATTATCCATTCATCTAAAGCAATGCAAAGCGTAATAACAATAGCTAAAAAAATGGCCACTACAGATTATACTACTATTATTTATGGAGAAAGTGGAACTGGTAAAGAAATAATGGCTCAAGCCATTCATAACTCTTCCAAAAGAAAAAATAATCCTTTTGTTGCTATAAACTGTGCTGCCCTTCCTGAAAATTTACTTGAAAGTGAACTTTTTGGATATGAAAAAGGAGCTTTTACAGGTGCGAATAAAAATGGCAAACTTGGATTATTTGAGCAGGCAAATTATGGAACTATTTTTTTAGATGAAATTGGAGATATGTCTCTTTCTTTACAAAGTAGACTTTTAAGAGTTTTACAAGAACGCCAAATAATGAGAATAGGTAGTGATCATATTATTAATATAGATGTTAGAATCATTGCTGCTACAAATAGAAATCTTCCTCAGCTTATAAAAGATGGAAAATTTAGACAAGATTTATATTATAGACTAAATATTCTACCTATAAATCTTCCACCTTTAAGAGAAAGAAAAGAAGATATACTTTTACTTTTTAAAACTTTTATAGAAAAAGATATAAAATTTTTAAATCCATATATAGAAAAATCTCTTGTTTCTTATGAATGGCCTGGCAATATAAGAGAACTAATAAATTGCTCTTATTATTTTAAACTTATGAAATCTCTTCCACCTAATATTTTTACTATTAGTAAAGAAATTGAAGTTGATTGGAATAAAATAGTTCTTGAAGAAATATCTGTTTTTAATTCTAATAACTCTACAGCCAGTAGAACAAAAATCTTAAATGTTTTAAAAGAAAAAAATCTATATATTTCGGAAAATAATTTACGAACTATTTTAAATAATTTAAAAAATAATGGATATATTATTATTACTAAAGGAAGAAAAGGCACTGAAATTACTGAAAAAGGTATAATTTTTTTAGGGTAAATCTAATATAAATAGGGTATTTTTTTAATTTACCCTATTTTTTTAATTAATTTTTTGGGAAACCTCAATTTTTTATGGGGTATTCTTTTAATTTACTTTGGCACAATAATTGCTTGAATATATCATATCAAATATATTTTAAAGAAAGGAGAACGATTCATTTATGAAACCTATAATCGGAATATCTACAAGTTTTCTTACAATGGAAAATGGAATGATGCCGGGCTTAGATAGAGTTTATGTTAATCATGACTATGTTAAAGCTGTAGAAAAAGCTGGGGGAATACCTCTAATGCTTCCACCAATTACAAATGAAGAAGATATCAAATCTCAATGTGATTTATGTGATGGATTTATTTTTTCTGGAGGTGTAGACATCAATCCTATCTACTATGGAGAAGACCCTCATATTAAATTAGGAGCTACTAATTCTGAATTAGATAAATATCAATTAGCTCTTTGTAAACTTATTGTAGAAAAAAATAAACCTCTTTTAGGAATTTGTAGAGGACATCAAATTTTAAATGTGGCTTTAGGAGGAACTTTATTTCAAGATTTAAATGCTCTTTCTTACATTGCTTTTAACCATGTTCAAAAAAGCAAAAGACATGAAGCTAGCCATAAAGTTTCTTTAAAAGAAAATTCAATTTTATCTGAAATTTTTGGTAAAGAAATTTTTGTAAATAGTTATCACCATCAAAGTGTAGCAAAATTAGGAAAAGATTTAGAAATTATTGCTACATCTAATGATGATATAGTTGAATCTATTCAGCTAAAAAATAAAAAATTTATTTTGGGAGTTCAATGGCACCCAGAAATGTTATTAACTGATTCTGACGAGATGCTACCTCTATTCAAAAAATTAATAGAGATAAGCACAATTAAATAAAAATAAATTTTAGAGGTGATTTTATAATGAAAAAAAATAACGAGAAAAAAATAAGTAAAGCTTCCAATCCATTTATATTACTTTTTATTCTTATAGCTATTGTATATCTTTTATCTTTTATAATTCCATCTGGAGCTTATGATAGAATAGGAAAAATAATAGATCCAAATTCTTTCCATTATGTTAATAAAGAATTTTTATCTCCTCTTAAAGTTTTAAATGATCTTCCTATAACAGCATATAGAAGTATGGGTAAACTTTTCATAACTATGATGATCGTTGGAGGAACTATAAGTGTTGTGCAAGATACAAAAGCTATGGATATGGGAATATATGCTTTAACCAAAAAAATGGGAGACAAAGCAGTTTTTATAATTCCTTTATTACTTGCTTTCACTGGATTTTTAGGAACAGCTTCTGTTATGATCTCTACTGTAATAGCTTTTATTCCTCTTGGAATAACTATTGCTAGAAGACTTGATATTGATAATATATTTGCTGTTGGACTTATGTTTTTAGGTTCATACACTGGATTTATGTCTTCACCAATTTCTCCAATAACTACGGCACTAGCTCAAGAATTATCTGGAATTCCACCATTATCAGGTTTTAAATTCCGTTTAATTTTAACTTTAATTTTACTTTCAATAACTGCTTTTTACTTAACCTTCTACGCTTATAGAGTAAGACATGATAAAAGTAAAAGTGTTATGGATAAAATAACTTTAGATTCTTTTGGGGAGTTAGAAGATTTATCTAATGAAAAATTTACTGTAACTCACGGACTGGTTTTATTTATTTTCTTTGCTGCTTTCGTTTTATTCTCATATGGTTCAGCAAACTGGAAATTTGGAGTAAGTCAACTAGCTTCTGTTATGTTGCCAACTTCTTTCCTTTGTGGTTTAGTTTCAAGAAAAAGTGTTGATGAAATTTGTAAATCAATGATAAAAGGTGCTCAAGGAATGGCAAATCCTATATTATTTATGCTATTTGCTACAACTATAACTGTTATATTAGAAGGTTCTGGTATTCTTGATACTATTGTTTATTATGTTTCAATTCCTCTAGCTTCTCTTGGAGAACAAATGGCTGCAATAGGTATGTTTATTGCAAATGCAATTATAAATCTTGGAATTGGATCTGGTTCTGGTCAAGCAGTTGTTGTTATGCCGATAATGGCTCCTCTTGCAGATGTTGTTAATGTTACAAGACAAACCGCTGTTCTTGCTTATCAACTAGGAGATGGATATACAAATCTTTTAAATCCAATAAATGTTATGTTATTAGGTAGCCTTACTGTTGCAAAAGCATCTTTGAAAGATTGGTTTAAACTTATTTATCCACTATATATTGCATTTCTTATAGTAATTATAGCTTCTCTTTCAATTGCTGTATCTATTGGTTGGGCTTAGGAGGAAATTATGAATATAGAAAAAATTAAAAGTTTATCTGAAAAATACAAAAATAAAGTTATAGAACTTAGAAGAACCATACATGCTAATCCAGAATTATCATTTCAAGAATATAAAACTTCTGAATTGGTGAAAAAAGAACTTCTTTCATTAGGTTTAGAAGTTAAAGACAATATAGCAAAAACAGGAATTATTGCTATATTAAAAGGTAAAGGCGAAGGAAAAACTCTTTTACTTAGAGCTGATATGGATGCTCTTCCTTTACAAGAAGAAGCTCCTGTAGATTATATTTCAAAAAATCCCGGTGTAATGCACGCTTGTGGACATGATTTCCATACTGCAAATTTACTTGGTGTGGCTATGATTTTAAATGAAATGAAAGATGATTTTTCTGGTACAGTAAAATTTGTCTTCCAACCTGCTGAAGAAAATGGTGGCGGAGGAAGAAGCATGGTCAATGAAGGAGTTTTAGAAAATCCTAAAGTTGATGCTGCTATGGCTCTTCATGTTATGCCAGAACTTGAAGGAATTGTATCTTTAGGATATGGCGCTTCATCTGCTTACTCAGATGGATTTACTTTAAAAATTCATGGAAAAAAAGCTCATACTTCAAAACCTCAAGATGGAGTTGATGCAATTTTAATAGCTGGACATATTATAGTTGCTCTACAATCAATTCTTACTAGAAATATTGATCCTTTTGCAATAAGTACTTTCTCTTTAGGAAAAATTTCTGGTGGAAGTGCTCCTAATATAGTTCCTGACTATGTAGAAATTAATGGAATGATGAGAAACTTAGATAAAACTGCTAGACAAACTTTAATAGAAAATATTGAAAAAATATCAAAATCTATTGCTGAATCTATGGGTGGATCTTTAGAGTTTCTTTTTAAAGAAGGATATCCATCAGTTGTCAATGATACAGAGATGGTTGATTTAGTAAATAATTCTGCAAGAGAATACTATTCTTCAATCTATCCTAATGAAAATATCGACAAATTTATAAATTTAGGAACTAAACCAATGCTAGGTGCTGAAGATTTTGGATTCTTTGCTCAAAAAGTTCCAAGTTGCTTCTTCATAGTAGGTTCAGGAAATTACGCTCCTTCACATAATTCATGTTTTCAAATAAATGATGAAAAAATTACTACTACCACTCTTAGTGTAATGGTAAATTCCGCTATAAATTTTTTAAATAAATAATACCCCAAAAAAAGCCATATAATCAATAATTTTATTTACTGATTTATATGGCTTTTTCTTTTTTTGAAAGTTTGAAAGTTTTTTAAATTTGCCTAATATTTGCTATTTTTATATTAAAATTTATTGTTTCCCTAAAGTTAAAATTTAAAAGTTTACATCATTTCTGGCATACCTTGTGCAGGCATACTAGGTTTTTCCTCTTTTTTATCTGCTACCAATACTTCTGTTGTAAGAATTAATGCTGCTATTGAAGCTGCATTTTGTACAGCTGATCTAGTTACTTTTGTTGGGTCGATAATTCCTGCTGAAACCATATCAACATATTCTTCAGTGGCTGCATTAAGACCAAATCCATCTTCCATAGTTTTTACTTTTTCTACTACAACTCCACCATCAAGTCCAGCATTTGTAGCGATTTGTTTCATTGGAGCAAGAAGAGCTTTTTTAACTATTTCTACACCCATTCCTTCTTCTCCTTCAAGTTTAAAATCTTTTATAGCTTTTGCAATCTCTACAAGAGCTACTCCACCACCTGGAACTATTCCTTCTTCAACTGCTGCTCTAGTTGCGTTTAAAGCATCTTCTATTCTTAATTTTTTATCTTTCATCTCTGTTTCTGTTACAGCACCAACTTTAATTACCGCAACTCCACCAGAAAGTTTTGCTATTCTTTCTTGCATTTTTTCTTTATCATAATCAGAAGTTATATTTTCAAGTTGAGCTTTGATTTGAGCAACTCTTTCTTTGATATTTTCCTTTTCTCCTGCTCCATCAACTATTGTTGTAGAATCTTTGCTTACTTTTACTCTCTTAGCAGTACCAAGAACTGACATATCTGCTTCTTCTAATTTCATTCCTCTATCTTCAGAAATTACTGTAGCACCTGTTAATACTGCTATATCTTCTAATATTGCTTTTCTTCTATCTCCGAATGATGGAGCTTTTACAGCAACTAGATTTAATGTTCCACGGATACAATTTAGAACAAGAGTTGTTAGAGCTTCTCCTTCTAAATCATCAGCTATTAATAATAATGGTTTTGAAGTTTTTACAACTTTTTCAAGAATTGGTAAAAGTTCTTGAATATTTGTAATTTTTTTATCTGTTATCAGAATAAATGGATTTTCCATATCAGCTTCCATTCTTGTAGGGTCAGCCATATATGGAGAAACATATCCTTTATCAAATTGCATTCCCTCTACAACTTCTAGTGAAGTTTCAAAAGAACGAGCCTCCTCAACAGTTATAACTCCTGTTTCTCCTACTTTTGACATTGCCTCAGCTATAAGTCTTCCGATTTCTCCATCACCAGCAGAGATTGAAGCTACTTGTTCTATCTCTGAGTTTGATTCAACTTTTTTAGATTTTTCCTTTAATTTTTCTATAACTTTATCAACTGCTTTTTCTATACCTTTTTTTACAAACATTGGATTTGCACCAGAACTTACTATTTTTAGTCCCTCTTTTACAATAGCTTGAGCTAAAATTGTAGCAGTTGTAGTTCCATCTCCTGCAACGTCGTTAGCTTTTGTAGCCACTTCTTTTATAAGTTTTGCTCCCATATTTTCAAATGGATCTTCAAGTTCTATCTCTCTTGCGATAGATACTCCGTCATTTGTAATTAATGGAGAACCAAATCCTCTATCAAGAATTACATTTCTTCCTTTAGGTCCTAATGTAATTTTTACTGCATTAGCTAATGTATCAACACCTTTTTCTAATTTTTTTCTAGCTGTTTCATCAAATAATAATACTTTAGACATTTTCTTGCCTCCCAAATTAGTCTATAATTCCTAAAATATTTTCAAAATCAATTATCATAAATTCTTCGTTACCGTCGTGAACTTTTGTTGCACCATAACCAGTATAGATTATTTTATCTCCAACTTTAATCTCTTTCGCTACTTTTTCTCCAAGTCCAACAGCCACAACTTCAACTGTATTTGGATTTACTTTAGTGGAAGAAGCTGTCAAAATAATTCCACCTGATGTTTTTTCTTCAGCTTTTATAGCTTTTGCCACAACTCTTTCTCCAATAGGTTTAATACTCATTTTTCCAATTCCTCCTCATAAAATCTTTATATAATAATTTTTAAATTTTTTATTTTATTTTTTAGCACTCTTTATTAGTGAGTGCTAATAATTTCATAATGTAATAGTACCACTTATTAGAATATTTGTCAATATAATTTTTCATATTTTTTCAATATTTTTCATCTACTTGATAATTTAAAAAAAATAGATTATAATTGTAATAGACATTTTATTTTACTTGATTTTTTAGGAGATAAACTATGAAAAAAAAGATTAAAGATATATTTTCAGAAGTTAGTTATAAAGAGATTGTAAAAGATATTCTACTTATCACTTTTGGAGCTTTTGTCTATGCTTTTGGAGTAAATTATTTTTTTGTAGCTAACCAGATGGCTGATGGTGGAGTTGCAGGAATTTGCACCATTTTATATTATCTTTTTGAATTTAATATAAGTGTTACCTATGCTTGTATAAATATTCCTTTGGTTATAGCAGGATATAAATTAATCGGTGGAAAATTTATTATAAAAACTTTTTATGGAACTTTGGCTACATCAATAGCTTTTAGACTTTTACAAAATTGCCTTGGACCAATGGAAGATAAACTGATGGCAGCACTATTTGGTGGACTTTTAAGTGGTATTGGGCTTGGGACAATATTTATAGCTGGAGGATCTAGTGGTGGAGCTGATATTTTAGTTAAGATTTTTAATAAATTCTTCAATATTCCAGTTGGAAAATGTTTCTTAATTTTAGATACAATAGTTCTTGGACTTTTAGCTTTCTTCTTTGGAAAAGAGGTCTTTATGTACACTCTTGTTGGACTTTTCACTTCAGCAAAAGTTATTGATATTATACAAGATGGATTTGACTCAACAAAATCTATAAGTATAATCTCTGAGAAAAGTTTTGAGATAAAAGAAAAAATTATGGAAGAACTTGAGAGAGGTACTACAATCCTTAATGCAAAAGGTGGATTTAAAGGAGATCCTAAAGAAGTTATCTGTTGCATAGTTTCAAGATATGAGGTTACTGCTGTTAAAAAAATAGTAAGAAACATTGATAAAAAAGCATTTATTTTTATAAGTGATGTTTCTGAAGTTCTTGGTGAAGGATTTAAAAATATTGAATAGGGAGTTTTATTATGACTAGAGAAGAAATTCTAAGTTTAGATACTGAAATTGTAACAAAAGAAATTTTTGAAAATATTTTTGAAAGTGAATGTATAATCGGTTTTCAAAATGCTGGTAGAAGTGGGATATATGCTGGATATTTTTGGTATATTCTAACTCTTGATGATGGAACTGATATTAATTTATATTGTAAAGAAAGTTAATTAGTTAAAAACTATGCCTTGCATAGTATATTATAAAATTTATTAAGGAGAAAAAATGAAAATAGGAATTATCGGAGCTATGGACTCTGAAATCAATCTTTTAAAAGGTTCTATGAAAAATGTAAACTCTAAAAAAATAGGAAAAATAACTTTCTACGAGGGTGAACTTCAAGGAAAAAATGTTGTTTTATTTAGAACAGGAGTAGGAAAAGTTAATTCTGCTGTTGGAACAGATATTGCCATCAGAGAATTTGGTGTCGATAAAATAATCTTCACTGGAATTGCTGGAGCTATCGACCACAACTTAAATGTTCTTGACCTTGTAGTTTCTGATAAACTTGCTCAACACGACGTTGACCTTACAGCTTTTGGTTGTCCACTTGGACTTGTTGATGAAGAAGAATCACCTTTCTTCCCAGCTGACAGAGATTTAATTGAATTAGCAAAAAAATCTGCTATTAAAGTTTTAGGAGAAGATAAAGTTCACGTTGGAACTATAATATCTGGTGACCAATTTATCGCTGATAAACAAAAAGTTATATCTCTTGGAAACTCTTTTGAAGCTAAAGCTGTTGAAATGGAAGGAGCTGCTGTTGCTCAAGTAGCTTATGCTATGTATAAAGTTCCATTTGTAGTTTTAAGAACTATATCTGATAAAGCTGATGGTTCTGCTCAAATAAGTTATGAAGATTTAAAAACTGCTGCATCTGACCACTCGGCAAAAATCGTTTTAGAAATGTTAAATAATTTATAAAATAAAAAAACCTACTCAATCGAGTAGGTTTAATTTTTTCCTTTAATTTTTCAATTATCCAAGGATTTGTACGTTTGCAGCTTGAGGTCCTTTTTGTCCTTCTTTAACGTCGAAAGATACTTGTTGTCCTTCTTCTAAAGTTTTGAATCCTTCTTTTTTGATTTCAGAATAGTGAACGAATAAGTCTTTTCCTTCTTCAGAAGTGATAAATCCAAATCCTTTCTCAGCGTTAAACCATTTAACTGTTCCTTTGTTCATTTTGATACCTCCATAAAATACTTTTTGCATAGACGATTTCTCCATACTTAAATTTTACAAGGTACTAAAACAAACTTCAGTATTTTATCTCGATACCTTTACATTTTACAACTACTTCAATAATCTCTACTGCATAACCAATTATACTTTATTTAGGTTATTTTGTCAAGTTAATTTTTATTTTCCAGACTTCCAAACTCTTATAATTTCCTTGGAATTATTAACAATTTCTTCAACAGAAAGTCCACTAGGATTAACTTCTCCCAAAACTTCTAGTTTTATTTTTGCAGGTCTTGGGAATATACTTCCAAATGGCATAGATTCGTAAGCCCCATCTATTCCTAAAACTGTAACAGGAATATTCAGTTCTTTTGATAAAATTCCAAAGAATTTTTTGAAATCTTGTAATTTTCCGTCACGAGTTCTTGCTCCCTCTGGGAAGATTACTAAATTTTTTCCCTCTTTTAAAACTTCAGCAGAAATTTGTAAACTTTCTTTTAAATTTTCATTTATATCCATAAGAATTATATTTCCGTGGTTTGCCATAAATCTTAACCCTGCTTTATCAAAATGTTTTTTGATAGCAAAGTAATAAGTATTTTTTAGCATATCCCCTTTAAATAATCTTTGAACTGCAAAAGCGTCAATAAAACTTTCATGGTTACAGATTATTATTCTTGGCTCTTTAGAAAGTTTTTCTATTCCTTTTATTTTTAAACCTAGATAGAATTTTAAAATTGGAGCAAAGAAAATCTTAGTCAACCAAATCATATTTGATGATGGCAATGGATAATCAATAGATTCTTTTAAAATTTCTGACCAATTAATTTTTTCAAGGTGATATTCTTTACTATTTTTTCTTATATATTCACAAATATCTTTTATAACTTTTAAATCAATAGCTTCTTCCTCTTTTATTTTAAATCCAAAAGTTTTTTCAATAAATGAGTTTAATTGAATTATATCAAGGGAATCAAGTCCTAAATCTATCTCTATATGAGAATCTGGATAGATATTTTCTCCCTTTTCCTCTTTTATATATTGAGCTAAAGTTTGGAATTCTCTTGTTTTAGTTTCTGGATCTTCTGGTCTTTCTTTATGAGCGTTTTCTCCACCATCTTCAAGATTTTTTAATATATCCTTAAGCATAAATCTTCTCAATTTTCCAAGTTTCGTTTTTGGAAATTCATCTTTAACTATTTTAATCTCCAAAATTTTTCTATAAGCTGGAGCATTTATATTGTAAGAATCTATTATATCCCATTTTAATGTTTCTGTAATATTTGTTATACTTCTCTCTTTTATAAGTTTAAAATCTGGATAAACTAAAGCTAAAAGATGATTATTATGCTCCACAACAGCTATCTCTTTTATAAGGTCGCTTCCCTTAGCAATCTCATTTTCAATATCAATAGGATTTATATTTTTACCATTTGATAAAACTATCATCTCTTTTTTTCTACCGATTATAGTTATATATCCATTTTCTATTTTTCCTAAATCTCCAGTATGAAACCAACCATTTTCATCTTTAGCCTCTTTTGTTGCTTCAGGCTTATTATAATATTCTTTAAGGACATTTCTTCCTTTTACTAAAAGTTCTCCATCTTCAGCAATTTTCACTTCTACACCGGGGATTGTTTTTCCAACAGTTCCGATACAAACGTCATCTGGTCTTGTAAAAGCAATTATTGGAGATGTTTCTGTAAGTCCATATCCCTCAAGAACTTTTATTCCTAAAACTTTAAAATCGTCCATTATATTTGGATCAAGTTTTGCACCACCAGAAACTAAATATCTTATATTTCCTCCAAGAGCTTGATGAACTTTTTTGAAAACTATTTTACTTAGAGTTACACTTTTTACTTTTTTACAAAGTTCAAATAAAAGATTAGCAATCTTGCTACTTTTTATTTTTTCCATAAGTCCCTTGTGAATCATTTCCCAAAGTCTTGGAACTCCAACAACTATTGTTATCTTATATTTTTGTAAAGCTCCTAAGATAGCACTAGCCGAAAGCTCATCAATTAAAACAACTAAAGTTCCAATATGGATTGCCATCAAAAGATTTATTGAAAGTGGCAATACGTGATGATATGGAAGAAGTGCCAAAAGTCTATCTTTTGGAGTTGCCATTTTTATCTCAATTATCGCATCAACATTTGACATAAGGTTATCAAAAGTAAGAACAACTCCTTTTGGTTTTCCAGTTGTTCCAGAGGTATAAAGTAAAACTCCTATATCTTCAGGTTCTGGAGAATAAATCACATACTCATCAACCTCGAAATCTTCTGGAGATTTTATCTCATCACAATTTATAATCCTAATATTTTTTCCACTTAATTTTATTGCTTCCTCTACCACTTTAAGATTTTTATTTGAAGTCATAATAACTTTTGGATCAGCGTCAGTTAAAATATATTCTAATTCCTCTGCTGTATATCCTGCATCAATATTTATTGGTACACCTTTGCTATTCCAAATTCCAAAAAAGCTACAGATAAACTCTGGACGATTTTCCATAAAGTTTACTACTTTTTCTCCCTTTTCTATCCCTAAAACTTTTGAGATATATTTTGCCTCTCTTATTAAATCCTTGTAAGTATACTCTTTGTTTTTATAAAATACGGCTTCCTTATTAAAGTCTGTAACAAATTTTATCGCCATATTCTGCTCCTTTCTATAAGTTATCAATCATCTCTTCAAGTTCTTTTTTGTCCTCTGTTGTAAGATCAATACCTCTTTTTAATTTTTTTAAAATTTCTGAATCTTGACTACTCATACTTCTTTCTAAAATTTTTATTATCAGTTTTACATAAAAATTCATTCTGCCTCCCAAAAATTATACTGTTTCTGCTATATAATATATTGAAAGATAATTAAATAAACTTCCAAATATTACAAATATATGCCAAATTACATGGCTGTATTTTAAATTTTTCATCATATAAAATATCGTTCCAACTGTGTAAACTATTCCTCCTGCAACAAGATAATTAAATGATAAAACACTAAGTGACGCTTTCACATCTTTAAATACAAAAACAACCATCCAACCCATTATTAGATATATAATAGTAGATAAAAGTTTTAGTTTTCCTGTAAAAAATATTTTATAAACTATTCCAAGAAGTGTACAACCCCATTGAATAAAAAAAACTATCCATCTAGTTTTGCCGTCTAAAATAGTAAATATATAAGGTGTATAGGAAGCTGATATTAAAATATATATTCCTATATGGTCAAGCTTTCTAAATAATTTTTTTAATTTTTCATTTACCAAAATATGATATGTACCTGACATCATATAAAGAAAAATTAGAGCCAAACCAAATATCACGCAACCAAAAGTATAACCAATCTTCCCAATTTTCACAGAATGTGTTACTATTAATATAAGACCTATCAAAGAAAAGATAGCTCCTGTGTAATGTGTTATGGCATTTAAGATTTCTTCAAGACTTCTTTTCATTTTATCCCTCCAATACTTGTAGTGATATGAGTATTGTACCATAATTTATTTGATTTTAATAGTTTTATTTAAAAATATAGATTTTTTTATTGATTGTTTTCTATTTATATATATTTAGATTTATTTTAGAATTATAACTACAAACTTAAAGGAGGTTTTATTAAATGGAAAAAGATATTTTTCTAAAAAACAGATCTTACAGAACTTTTTCTAATGAAAGAATTAATAAGGGTGAACTTTTAATGATGGTTGAGAATGCTAGACTCTCTGCCAGTGCTAGAAACTCCCAAAATATTCGTTATGCTTTGGTAGAAAATGAAGAAACTTGTGATAAAATATTTTCTCTTACAAAATGGGCTGGACTTTTAGAGTGGAATCCATCTTTGGAAGAATCACCAGTGGCATATATTGTAATGTGTTTACCTAATGATAAAACTCTTAATATGAATTATAATTATTTTGATATGGGGCTTTCTGCTCAAAATATTTTACTTACTGCAGTATCTATGGGATATGGTGGTTGTATCCTTGGAGCTTTCAATAAAAAAGAAGTTCACGATTTATTAAATATTCCTGAAAATTATAATTGTGAGATTCTGATTGCTCTTGGTAAACCTTTGGAGATCTCAACTGTTGTTGACGCTGTTGAGGGAAATATTGATTATTATAGAGATGTTGAAAAACGTCATAACTATGTGCCAAAAATTCCTTTAAACGAATTAATATTTTAATATTTTATAAAATAAAAAGACTGTTGCATTTTTTATTGAACTTGCAACAGTCCCTTTTTCTTTAATTCTATTTTCTTATTAAAACAGTATCAAATCCATCAAAATATTCTCCCATATCTGTTCCCAAAGTTTCAATTTTTACATCTACCTCAGGAAGAGAGAAACCAATTTCATCTTGTCCCAAATACTCAAATTTTATCTTATATTCCCCTGCTGGAACGCTTTCAAAGAAAAACATTCCATCAAACTCTGGTCTCACTTCATCAATTACCTTACCATCTTTTTCCAAAAGAATATTTACCATCGTTAATTTTTGCATAAATTCTCTTTCGGTAAAATCTTCACTCTTCCATATATTTCCAGCCACCATAGAAACAATATTTATAGGAATATCTATTCTCATTCCAGCTGATTTTCTAGTTTTTATTTTCAAAGTTTCCTTCAAATATTTTGTCATAGGATCAATAGTTCTTCTATCAACTTTTAATTCTATTACATTTGTAGAATATAATCCCTCTGCAATATAATCTCCATCTCCATTACTGTAGAATATTACATTATCCGCCATAATTCCTACATTGCTAAGAACTTCTTCTCCCTCATCAAAAACACCATTATTATTTGCGTCTAAGAATACTTTTCCATAAACCCAAGAATTTTTCAAAGAAATATTTTTACTAATTTGACGTTTTGGATCACTTAAATCTATTGTTTTATCCACTTGAATTCCTGTTCCATTTGAATGTTTTCCTTTTTCATCAAAGTTTGAACTTGAAGAAATTCTTGTATAAATAAAATCATCTAACTCAATATCAAAAGTTATTCCATATGTCGGTCTACGATAACCATCTCTATATCTCACTTCAAACCCTAAATCTGCATAAAGTTTATTTTTTACAATCTCCTGCCTTCTTAGGTTTGTCCTCAACGAATATTCCTTTATATAATCTCCATCATTAATTTTTTCTATTCTAGTATTTGCCATTATACTAAAACCATTGCTCCCCATATAACTTATATAGGGATTATAAGCTATTCTTTTATTATATCCGTTAATATTTTTTTCAACTCTTAATGAAGTATACAAAGGATAAAATATTGAAGTATCTATCAATCCATAAATATATTTTTCTGTTGCTCCAGTAGTTTCTTGAGTTTTACTTTCTCCAAACTCTATATAATTTCTTCCAAAAGATTTTCCAACAGAAACCGATTTATAATTTTTTATTTTATTATCTATATCAATTTTTTCCGAATATTCATTATAAGTATATTTTAAATTATAATCAAATATTTTTTGTTCTATTGTAGATTCAAAATTATTTTCGTGATTTTGATAATCATAATAATTTTTATATTGAATCATCAAAGGAAATTTATTTGTACCAGTTCTAAATAAAATATCATTCTCTAAAAACTTGTACTCCTCTCCCTCAACAGATGTAAGCCTCATTCCACCTATACCTAAAGTAATATTATCTGTAACTCCATAAAAATATTTTCCTACTCTTTGGTGGTCTTCAGTTCCATCAGTTTTTCCAACTTGTAAAGAATATCTATTTTTTCCTTTTTTCAACAAATCTGAATCTGATAAAGAATAAACAATTCTTTCTTCAATTCTTCCATTTCTATAATAAATTTTTAAAATATAGTTAGAATTAATAACTCCATCATTTACTCTAAATTCAAAATTTTTATCTCTAAATCCTTCATCACCATAATTTTTATAATCTAGTAAAAAATTATTTCTGTATAATTCAATACTTTCAGCATCTATTGCCTCACCTTTAACAATAGTAATTCCACCATCTCTTGTCATATAAGTCCCATTACTATCCAAACTAACCCCAATAGTTTTAGTTTCTACGTCCAAAAAACTCGGAATTATCAAAGAGAAATTTCCAAGAACTAAATCATTCCCACCTAAAATATTTGAGTATGTCAAATTTCCATAATCAATATCCCTTTCAGGTTTTATTCCCCCTGACATATAAAATTCTCCATAAAAAAGCTGAGATGCGTATTCATAATTTACATTATACGAATTATTTTTTAAATTTGGTTGTCTATATCCTAGTTTAACCAAACCGGGAGTAAATAATTTTCTCGGCATCTCTACATCTATTTTTTTCTCTTCCTCTTCCTTACTTAAATCCAATCTCAATCTATTAAGTTTCCCTTTTTCTCTCTTCTCATAAGGAAGTTCAAACCTTGGTTCAATAACAATTCTTAAATCTTCTGAAGAAAATTTTGCTGATTTAAAATTTAATTTTTCAGCTAATACCTCTAATTTTACATACAATTCATCATCTAAAATTGCACATTCATCATCTTCAAAAGTAATTTTTATTTCTTGCTTATCTATTTTTCCAAAAATCTTTTTTCTTTTTATATCCACATCTATATCATACAATTCCATAAAGTAAAAAAATGAATTCATTCCCAAATAAATTTCATCATTTAAACTATCATATTTTCCCATAAAAAAATCATCTGTTAAACTTTTTACTTTTAATTGTAGATAATAATCTTCTAATTCCATTCCCAATGTTGTAAAAGAAAAAGATACAGCACTCATTATTACAAAAATAAATTTTTTAATCATATATATCTTACCCTAACTGTAAACTTCCCTTCATAAACTCCTTCATTTATTCCTGAAGTATTAACGCTTCCATCAATTATAATTTTATCTGTTTTTCCTTCTGTTTTAATTGTTTCTGTTATAAATTTTTCTTCTCCAGATATTTCTTCTGTTTTATCTTTAAATTTTAATCCAACTGGAAGTTTACCATTTGATTTATTTGATATATCCACTGTTTTAGGTATTGTAACTTGTATAAAACTTCCATCACTTCCCCCTACCTCTATTTCAGCAGGTGTTTTAGCATTTGCTCCACTTCCTACAACAATAGTTCCAAAATCCATATGATTTATTACTTTGATTGTTAGCGGCTCTTTCACAGTTAAAGTGTCCACTATTGCTTCCACAACACTACTACTTCTAGTTAATTTTTCACGGACTTTCCCCAGTTTAACTCTTTTTAAACTGTTACTTTTTTCTTTATCCCAATAAAAAACCAAATTTCCTTTTATATTAAATTCCAGAGTATCTTGAAAATTTCCATTTTCATCTTTTGAAAATTTAATCTCAGTAGAATCTGTTTCAACCACACGAACATTTTCAACTCTAATAAAATTATCTCCATCACTACCATTTAAATTTCCAAAATCTATATATTGATTTTCAGTTGTGCTATCAGTTTTAACTCTTAATTTTGCTGTAAATTCTGCCCTAGTAGTAACCTTTCTTATAATAATTTCTTTACAATAAAAAGAAAGAATATCTGTTTCAATAGCTTGGACATATATAAAAGTTAATAAATATGTTAAAAAGAAAATTATATATCTATTCTTTTTTCCTATCTCAATTTTTATTTTTCTCTCCTCCTTTTTATTAATTTAATCACAACTAATTCTATTCAATTATTTTTTTATTCTTACTTTTTCTTCTTTTAATATATTATTCTTTTGGTCTAAAATTTTTACTTTTATACTTTTTCCTTTAGCATTAGCAACTTCTTTTACACCAAATCCTATTTGATTTTTTTTATTTCTTGTAGGAATTCCACATTTTCCTTTACTTAAAATATCTCCATTTTCATCTTCTACCACAAATTGATATTTAAATGAAGTATTTCCTTCAGATATTCCATCAAATCTTATTGATAAAATTCCATTTTCATAAGAAGTTTTAAAATTTTCTATTCTTCCTTTAAGAATTTCTTCTCCAATACTTCCATACACACTTATTCCTAATTCTGTCAGAATTGTTACTTTTGATGTTAATACTTCTTCAGAACTATTTTCTCCATAAGATTTTATTTCTGATGGAACTTCTTTAAAAATAATATAGCTTTTATATTCTCCATCTTTTAAATTTTGCCCTGGTTTTACTCTAAATCTTACTGTTTGTCTTCCTCCAGGTTTTATAGATACTATTTTTGGAAACACTACTATATTTGAATCTAAATTATATTCACTTCCAAAATCATTATCACTTTCTGTATATGTTTCTATTCTTAAAGGTTTTTTTGTGTTGTTAAAAATATAAACTTCATTTGTTACAACTTTATCAATTTTAATTTCAAATCTTGTAGGAGCAACTGCAAAATTAACTCCATACGCAAACATATTTATAAATAATAAGCTTAAAAATATATATAATTTTTTCAAAGCCAAATCCTCCTTATTTAGATAAATACTAAATAAGAGTCCGAAACTTTCGAACTCTTATTTTTTTATTAATAATATTTTGCTCTTATATAAAGTTTTCCAGTATAATCTCCCTCTTTTTGAGTTGCACTTGCTGTAGCTGTTCCACCTATCATAAATTCTTTTTTGTTTCCAGCTTCTAAAACATAAATTCCATTTGTAGTATCATCTCCAGGTGCTCCAGCTGTAAACATTGATAATTTTGTTGTAAGCTTTTCGTTATCAGTAGCTCCTGTTCCTGTTTTTAATATTACATTAAACTTATGTAATGATCCTGTATACTTTACATATTCTCCTTCTTCCGAAGTTTTTATTTCTATAAGTAATTTTTCACCTGTTGTTCCTAAAATATCTAATGGTACATTAGATTCATGAGTTATTTCTTCTCCTTGAATCATTGTTCCAAAATCCAAATGTGTAGCTACTATTTGTAATGGAGCTACTACTTTAGCTTTTACATTTACTACTCCTTCTACTGCGTCAGCAAATTTTTTTGCTGTTGTTGTTGTTGTTGTTGCAGCAAATGTTGCCATTGATAATGCCATAATTCCTGTTAATAATAATACTTTTTTCATAAATCTTCCTCACTCTTTTTCATTTAGTAATACTTTTTTTAAATCAAATTATAATTTTCTTGTGTAAAAAAACAGCATAAAAAATTACCCCTCTTGTGTAATTCTTAAGCTGCAACTGGCTGCCATTTTAAAGGCCCTATAGCTTTGTGTCATAACGTTTCCATTATTTTACTAAATTATATTTTTGAATCATTTCGTTTTTTTTTTTTTTTTTAAAATTTAATTGTTAAAATTTTTTATTTTTTTTTTTTGTTTTTTTTAATAATAACATAAATCACTTTTTTTGTCAAACATTTTTTTTCATATCTTTTGCCACAGAATAAATTATCTCTCCAGTAATTCCCCAAATCACTTCTCCAGCATAGTTATAAAAATAAATTTCTCTTTCTCTTCCCCAAGGTTTTTCATATCTATGTGGTATCCCCAGTTCTTCAACAGGAAAATTTTTTTCTTCATTTCCTTTTAAATATTTAGGTCTATTCTCCACCATTACTTTTTCTATTCTTGGTTCTGTCTCAAGAAAAAATTTAAGTGGCACTAAAAATATTTTTTCCACTTCATCTGGATTTAATTTTAATTCCTCATAACAAAAATTTTCAACCACTCCAAATTGTACATCTATAAGTTGCCCAGTAGGAATCAAAAGTTTTCCATAATGAACTACCTCAGTTATTCTCTCTTTTTTTATCCCCACTTCTTCAAAAGTTTCCCTTAAAGCTGTTTCTATACAATTTTTATCCTCTTTTTCAATTTTTCCACCGGGAAAAGATACTTCTCCCCCTTGAGCTATATTCATAGCTCTTTTTTCAAAAAGGATATTTATTTCATCTTCTATTTTACAAAACAAAACCATCACAGAATAATTTAATTTTTTCTCTTTTCCTATTATTCTATCTTTTCCATCTATCTCTTTAAAAAATTCATTCAATTTTCTTTCCAAAATTTTTTTCCTTTCCAGACTAAACTATCAGATCTCCAACTGTCATTTGAAGATAATCTATCAAATCTTTTGGTGACATCTCTATTTGTAGACCTCTCATTCCACCACTAAAAATTATAGTTTCATAGTTAAGTGCTGATTTATGAATAAAACTTAAATGTTTTTTCTTGATTCCAAGTGGCGAACAACCACCTCTTACATATCCAGTATAAGCTGTTAAATCTTTTAATGGTAACATCTCTACTTTTTTACAACCGGCAAGTTTTGCAAGTTTTTTTAAATCAATATTATCTCCACCGGGAATACAAACTACCAAAAATTCTTTTTTCTCATTTAATAAAGTCAATGTTTTAAATACTCTTTCTAATTCTAAACCTGTTTCCAAAGCCACGTGAATAGCACTTAAATCATTTTCATCAACTTTATATTCTCTCAAAGAATATTTTATCTTATGTTGGTCTAATTCCCTAACTGCATTAGTTTTTTTCAATTTTTTGCTCCTTTTCTTTTAATTTTTTTACTCTTTTTCCATATAATTTAAACATCTCTGTCACAATAACAAATCCAATTATTATAGCCACCGAAATTATAAAAGTTTCTGCTCCCTTTTCCATAGCTCTTGTATATTCTCCATTAAAAAGATAAAGCATTGTATAATATGCTCCTCCTCCGGGAACTAATGGTGTAAACGTCGGTATCAAAGCTGAAGTTACTGGAGTTTTTAAAATTCTAGCTATTATTTCCGAACCAAGAGTTACTACCACTCCTGCCAAAAAGAATGCAACTCCTATGCTAAATCCTAACTTTGAAGAAATAATATAAACCATCCAACCAAGTCCACCTACAAAAGAGGCTGACATAGCTATCATTCCTCTTACGTTAAATATTAGACAAAATCCATAAGTTGCCAGCGAAGAATATATAAATTGACCTATCATTTGAATTATCATTAGTAGATTACACCTCCCAAAGCAGTATAACAAGTAATAATAAATCCTGCTCCAATAGCTAAAGATGTGGCTATCATCAGAGCTTCCATAAGTCTTGAACTACCTGCTATCAAATCTCCTGCCACAAAATCTCTTATGGCATTAACAAACACAAGTCCTGGAACTAAATTCATAAGCGAGGCAATTATAATCGTTGAAGTTTTTTCTGTATATCCCAGATAAGTTCCAATACACGCCACCCCTGTACAAATTATACTTCCTGCAAGATTGACCATAACACCATTTAATCCAACTTTTCCCATTAGATAAGTTACTATTCCAGCAATCAATCCACCAATTCCACCAATTATAGCTTCATTAAATCCTCCACCGAATAAAAGTCCAATGAACATTGCTACAAAAACAAATCCAATTATATATCTATAAAGTTCTATATAAAAACTTTTATCTATCTTTCTCATTTTTTCATAAAATTCTTCAAAAGTATATTTATCTATCTCTCTTATAAGTTTATTTGCCTTATGAACTTTATTTAAGTTCCAACTTCTTTCAGTAACTCTTGTAACCAAAGATTGATATTGGCTATCTCTTCCTTTTACAGAAACAACTATACAAGTCAATGTAACAAAAGTTTCTATCTCATAACCATAGTGTCTTCCTACACGACAAATAACATCTTCAGCCCTATAGACTTCCCCTCCATTTTGAAGAATTAATTTTCCTGTATAAGAAGTTAATTCTAATATTTCACTTTCTATTCTATTTTCCATTTTTCTTGTATTCATCTAAATCCCCCAAAAAATGTTCTTTATAGTTGAATTATAACAAAAAATTGCATTTTAATCTAGTTATTAATTTTATCAATCCTGTTTTTCTTTAAATTTTTTTAAATATATTAATTTTATAATTTTAAAATTCTTTTGTATTGACTAATAACTCTTTTTTAAGTATAATATACAAAGTCAAAAGCAGGTGAGCGGCTATATTACCCACACTGCTTTTTTATTTTTAATTTTTTAAGGAGATATTTATGAAATTACTTTCACTTTTTAGTTTTGATAAAAAATTTATTAAAAATTTACTTATTTTATCTCTACCTCTTATAGGTCAAAATCTTATTACTTCCTCTCTAAATTTTTTAGATAATATTATGATTGGACATTTGGGAGAAACTTCCATTGCTGCTGTAGGACTTGCTAACCAATATTATCTGATGTTTTTCTTAACAACTTCTGCTGTTTGCGTCGGAGGAAGTGTACTTATATCTCAATTTTGGGGAAAGAAAGAGATATTTAATATAAAAAAATTTGCTGGAATTGGACTTATACTATCACTTTTATCATCAGTTTTTTTTACAAGTATCGCCCTTATTTTTCCAGAATTTATAATTGGGTTATTTGATAAAAATAAAGATGTTATATCAACTGGTTCTGCTTATTTAAGAGCTGTTGCACCTAGTTATATTTTTACTTGCCTATCTTTTAATTTCTGTGCTACTTTAAGAAGTACAGGTCAAACTTCTATTCCAATGAAAGGAAGTTTAATCGGATTTTTATTTAATGGTGTCCTTAACTATATTTTTATTTTTGGAAAATTTGGAATTGAGCCACTTGGAGTTGTTGGAGCTGCCCTTGGTACAACTTTTGCAAGACTTATAGAATTTTTATATCTAACATATATGGTTTATTTTAAAAATAATATTGTTAAAGCTAGTTTCCAAGAACTATTTGATTTTGATAAATATGATGTAAAACTTTTTATAAAAACTGCTCTCCCTGTAGTTGTAAACGATTTTATTTGGGTATCTGGAACTACTGCTTATTCAAAAGCTTATGCTGTACTTGGAACTGATGCTATAACTACTATGCAAGTTGCAAATATTACAAATAATCTTTTCTATATTTTTGGTGTAGGACTTGGAGTTGCAAGCTCTATTGTAATTGGAAATAGTATTGGTGAGGGAGATTCTATTGAGTCTGTCTATGAAAAAGGATTGAAAATGGGTTCTTTCTCTTTCTTAGTTGGTGTCGTTATGGGAGTTTTATTTTTCTTCACTGCTCCTTTTACAAATGTTTATTTTAATGTTTCACCAAGTATCAAACAAGATATTTTATCAGTTTTAAGAATTATGGCTTTTGTATTACCGTTTAAGTTTTTAGGAATGAGCTATATAATTGGAGCTTTCAGAGGTGGAGGAGATGTTTTATATGCCACTGTAACTGAGTTTATCGCTATGTGGTTTATTGCTATTCCAATGGGATTTGTATCAATATTTTTATTTGATGTAAATATTTCGATACTATATATTTTAATCTGTCTTGAAGAATTTGGAAAAATAATCATCGCTTATCCTAGATTTCTTTCTAGAAAATGGATAAAAGCTCTGGTTTAATCAGAATATAAAAAGAGATTGTTGCATTCTTTATTAAAAAGAATATAGATTAAAAATTACGGAAATTATGGAGAAAAATTAGATTTATAAAGCGACATTGAATGCTAAAAATCACAACTGTTTGAGCGTAGCGAGTTTTGTGATTTTAGTGAGATGAGCTTTAAATAAATCAATTTTTCGTAATCTGCAGTAATTTTTAATCTTATATTTCTTAAATTTGCAACAACCTCTTTATTTTTTATCTTAAATTTTTAACTAGTTTCTTCTCTTTGAAAAAATTCTTAGTAAGTATAAGAAAATGTTAATAAAATCTAAATATAATTCCAATGCACCAATTATACCTAACTTTTCAACCATTTCTGGATCTCCATCAGAAATTCTATAAGCAAGTTGTTTTATTTTATTAACATCATACACTGTTAAGGCAGAAAATACAACCACTCCACCTATTGAAACTATCCAATATAGCATTGGAGCTTTCAAGAAAATATTAAGAACACTTACTATCAAAAGAGTTAAAAGACTTGTTTTTAAATATCCACCATAATTGCTTAAATCCTCTTTTGTAGTATACCCATAGATTGCTAATAATCCAAACATAACTATTGTTATAGCTAAAGTATATCCTATCAAGAATATATCCCCGACAGCTAATCCTATCATCGAAAATACCAATCCATTTAAAATTGAATATACAAAAAATAAAATTTTTGCCGACATTGGAGATATTTTTTCAATTCGAGCTGATAACACCATCACAAGTATCACTTCAGCTATAAGTATAGCGTAGTATCCTCTTATAACAAAATTTATCAGATTATTATTAAAAAATATCATATACACAGGCACTAAAAAAGTAACTAATAAACCAAGTATCATATATAGAAATGAAGATCTTAATAGTTTATTACTACTAGCTGTCATTTCAAAATATCTTTGTTCATTCTCCATAAAAATCCCTCCTTAATTTCAATATATTTATTAGACTATTCCATCTATAAAAAAGTTATTTTATGTAATTTATAAAATATTATCTTTGTTTTTATTAAAATAATTTACTTCAAAATAATTTTATTTTTATAATTTATTAATAAAAAATTTTTTCAATTTTCTTAAAATTCTTTTTCATTATAAAAAGGATTATATTCCACTACAATTCCAACTGCTTTTTTCATATTCTCTCCATTTTTATTTTTCTCATCTAATTATATCACAAAAATATATTTTAATAAAATTCTTCTCTTTTTTTATTTTTCAAAAAAATAAAAAGTTGACTTGAAACTAATATTTCAAATCAACTCCACTATATAATATAAAAAATAATATATCTTAATATCTATCTCAATTCTATTTTAAAAATATCACACCACTTTTACATATAAAATAATTTTTCTATTCCTAAATTAAAAAATCAGCCTATAATTCCCTTAACTTTAGAACTTCTTCCTATGAATTTCCAACTTTTACAAAAAATTAAAAAGTTGGCAAGTTCCTATCCTCCCAGAGGGCTGCCCCCCAAGTACTTTCAGC
>NZ_JADYTX010000017.1 GCF_021531475.1 Fusobacterium perfoetens
ATTAGACATACATTACCAACTTTCTTATATTTTTTAATTTGTTGATAATATATATGTGTCCTTTATGGGTATCATATCATGGGCAAAAAGTCGCCCACCTCTATAGGTGGTGCGATGAATTGCCTATTTTTTTGGCAAAACTTTTGAATAATTGTGATATAATAGTAATACAAGGTAATTTTGAGGGAGGTGGATATGATGAAACAACTAAAAGCATATAAATTCAGAATTTATCCAAGCGATGAACAAAAGCTATTTTTTAGTAAAACTTTTGGTTGTGTCCGTCTTATCTATAATCTTATGCTAAATGATAGAATTAAAGCATATGAAGAAAGTAAAGGAAATCCTGATAAAAAGATAAAATATCCAACTCCTGCAAAATATAAAAAAGAATATGAATTTCTAAAAGAAGTTGATAGTCTTGCTCTTGCTAATGCTCAAATGAATTTAGATAAGGCATATAAAAACTTTTTTAGAGATAAGTCTATAGGTTTTCCTAAATTCAAATCTAAGAAAAATCCTGTACAAAGTTATACAACTAATAATCAAAATGGGACTGTAAACATTTTTGAAAATTGGTTAAAACTTCCAAAACTTAAAGAATTAGTAAAGATTAAAGTTCATAGAAAAATAGAGGGTATAATAAAATCTGCTACTATTTCGCGAAATGGAAGTGGAAAGTATTTTATCTCTTTGTTGTGTGAAGCTGATATTCAAGAATTACCAAAAACTAATTCATCAGTTGGAATTGATTTAGGCATTAAAGATATGGTTATTCTCTCTACTGGAGAAAAAATAAAAAATCTTAAATTTAGAAAACAATTAGAAGATAAAATAAAAAGAGAACAAAGAAAATTATCTAAAAGACTTCTAATAGCTAAAAAAGTAAATAAAAAACTGAGCGAAGCTAAGAACTATCAAAAACAAAGAATTAAAGTAGCTAAGATACACGAAAAAATTATGAATATGAGAACAGATTTCTTAAATAAGTTAAGTATGGATATAATCAAAAACCACGATATTATCTGTATTGAAGACTTAAATACAAAAGGATTACTTCATAATCATAAATTAGCAAAATCTATTGCTGATGTATCTTGGGCTAGTTTTATAAATAAACTTGAATATAAAGCGAAATGGTATGGAAAAGAAATAATAAAAATAGATAGACTATATCCATCAAGTCAAATATGCTCTGTATGTGGGAATCGTGATGGTAAGAAAACTCTTGATATAAGGGAGTGGACTTGCCCAGTTTGTTATACTCATCACGATAGAGATATAAATGCAAGTAAAAATATATTAGCTGAAGGTCTAAGAATAAGACAAGTAATATAAAAATATAAAGAACCGTAGGAACTATGGGGATAGCTTGGTAAATATAGTTGTCTAACAAAAGCAACTACTTCCCAAGAAGAAGCTCCCACTTCAAAAATTACAAGGTAATTTTAAGTGGGAGGGGTTCACTGTATGGTTGTATAAAATTCGGTTGGGGTCTAGTTCAAACAGCAGTATGTTTTATGTGGATGGGATTTGTAGCAGGTCTTGTTTATGGATATACTCCTAGTAAGATAGCTAGTTGTTTTGTAAAAGGAATAAAAGGAATGGCTTCAGCAGCTATGATAGTTGGACTTGGAGCAGCAGTAGCTTTAATTTTACAAGAGGCAAAAGTTCTTGATACAGTTGTTTATGGTTTAGCAAATATGTTGGAGTGGTTCCCTAACTTCTTAAAAGCTCCAGTTATGTTAATAATGAACGTTATAGTAAATGGATTTGTAACTTCAGGTACTGGACAAGCAGCAGTAGTTATGCCAGTTATGGTTCCACTTGCTGACGTTTCTGGAATTACAAGACAAACAGCAGTTCTTGCATATAAAATGGGAGATGGATTCTGTAACTATGTTTTACCTCATGCTTCAGCATTAATGGGATTTTTGGGAGCAACAGGAATTACGTATGATCGTTGGATGAAATTTATGGGAAAATTATTCCTAATATGGATGTTATTAGGTTCAATAATTCTTTCATTTGCTTATTTTACTCAATATGCTTAGATAATATTTTAAAATATACCCAAATAAAAAATTGCTCAAGTATAAAACCTGAGCAATTTTTTTATAAGTTTAACTATTTTTTTTTGTTTCAAATTTAGGAATCATAAAAGTCATAGATTTTTCTAAATGTTTTCTATTTATCTTTAGAGCTTTTTTAAGATCTTTATTTTTTATACATTCAAGGATTTGAACGTGATCACCAAAAGCCTCTTCTTTTCTAATAGTATTATCAATAGATAGTTTTCTAAATCTTTTTAGATATAGATTGATATTATTTATCATTCCCATAACTCTAGGAACTTTTGCTATTTCATATAAAACAAAATTAAATTTTGAGAAAAGTTCAAAGACTTTTTCAAGATTTTTATTTTCTATTTCAACTTTTGTATCTTCTAAAATTTTTTCAATGGTTTTAATATCATCTTCAGTAGCTTTTTGAATAACTTCTTCTAGAATTATTCCCTCTAAAGCGATTCTTATTTTATAAACTTCAACAATTTCTTCTTGAGTGAATTTTTTTACAAGTACTCCACCTTTTGCATTAGAAACAACAAGTCCTTCAAGTTCCAACATTCTAAGAGCCTCTCTTATAGGAGTTCTACTTATTTGAAATTGTTCTGAATACTCAGTTTCTATAATTCTTTCACCTTGAGCGATTTTTCCCTCGATAATCATCTCTTTTAACACATCATAAACCTTTTCTCTCATAGATTTACTTTTTTCAATAATCATTCTATCTCACCTTAAAAATAGTTTTCTGTATACATAATACATTTTATACTAAATTATAATAGGTGTCAAGGAATTATTTCTTAATAATTTTATGAAAAAAATTATAAAATTTAAGTATTTTATTTTTTATGAATTAGTTAATAAATCAAAATTAACAAAAATAATCGATTAATTATGTTAATTAAATTATAGAACGAAAAATGTATTTTGTTAGACAAATTCTGAAAGAATTAATGTGTTTTTTTAATTCAGTTTTATTTTAAAATATTCGTTTTATGTAAAAAGATTTCAAAAAAAGCTTGCTTTTTTTGAAAAATATAATATAATAGTGGTATGAGAAGATTTATTATATTTTATGTTTTATAATTTTAAGGAGGATGGTTTTTATGTTCAGTTATTTACAAAAAATCGGTAAAGCACTGATGGTTCCAGTTGCAGTATTACCTGCAGCAGCGATTTTAATGGGTATTGGATATTGGATTGACCCTATCGGTTGGGGAGGAAACAGCCAATTAGCAGCATTTTTAATAAAAGCAGGGGCATCTTTAATAGATAATATGCCTATACTATTTGCTGTTGGTGTTGCTTTCGGTCTTTCAAAAGATAAAAATGGTGCAGCAGCTCTTGCTGGATTAGTTGCTTTTGAAGTTGTTGTTACTTTACTTTCTCCAGGAACTGTAGGAATGTTAACAGGAGCACCTGCTGACGCAGCATTTGGAAAAATTAGTAACCAATTCGTAGGAATTCTTTGTGGGGTTATAGCAGGAGAATTATACAATAAATTCCATACATTAGAACTACCTAAATTCTTAGCTTTCTTCAGTGGAAAAAGATTTGTACCAATTATCACTTCAGTTGTAATGATAGTTGTTTCTTTCATCTTATTATATATTTGGCCAGCAATCTATAATTCATTAGTTAGCTTTGGTATTAGCATTGCAAAAATGGGAGCTATCGGAGCAGGAATTTACGCATTCTTCAATAGACTTTTAATCCCTGTTGGATTACACCATGCTTTAAACTCAGTATTCTGGTTTAACGTTGCAGGAATCAACGATATCGGAAGATTCTGGGGATCACCAGCTGCAGCTTATGAAGGATTACCTGAAGCAGTTAAAGGTGCTTACCACGTTGGAATGTATCAAGCAGGATTCTTCCCAATCATGATGTTTGGATTATTAGGAGCTTGTCTTGCATTTATAAAAACAGCTAAACCTGAAAATAGAGAAAAAGTAAAATCAATAATGTTAGCAGCTGGATTTGCTAGTTTCTTTACAGGAGTAACAGAACCAATTGAATTTGCATTCATGTTCGTTGCACCAGGATTATACTTAGTACATGCTATCCTTTCTGGAATTTCAGCTTTCTTAGTAGCAAGTTTAAACTATGCAGCTGGATTTGGATTCTCAGCAGGACTTGTTGACTTTGTATTATCATTAAAAAATCCTAATGCAAATCAACCAATGATGTTATTAGTAGTTGGAGTAGTATTCTTCGTAATCTATTATGTAGTATTCTCTCAAGCTATAAAAATGTTTAACATCAAAACTCCAGGAAGAGAAGATGACGACGATACAGAAGTTATCAACAACTTCAAAGGTGGTTCTTCTTCTAATGCTGACTTAGCAGCAGCTTTATTACCTTTATTAGGTGGAGTTGAAAATATCACTTTAATAGATAACTGTACTACAAGATTAAGACTTGAAGTAAAAGATACTACAATAGTTAAAGATTCTGAAATTAAAAAATTAGTTCCAGGAATCTTAAAACCAAGTGCAACAGCTGTTCAAGTAATAGTTGGACCACAAGTAGAATTTGTTGCTGATGAATTAAAAAAATTAGCTAAATAGTAAATAAAATCTATTAAAAATATAAGGTACTGATTTAGAGGGAAACTTCTATCTCAGTACTTTTTTTATAAAGCTTAATTTATAATTTTTTTTATGATATAATGATTCTATATTTAAGTTTGAGAGGTAAAATATGGAAAAAATAATAAAAGTGGTAGCTGCTGTTATTGAAAATGAAAAAAATGAAATACTTTGTACCTTAAGACCTATAGGAAAAATTTTGGGAAACAATTGGGAATTTCCTGGGGGAAAATTAGAAAAAGGTGAAACAGAGTTTGATGGAATAAAAAGAGAGATAAAAGAAGAATTAAACTGTGATATTGAGCCTATTGAAATAATAGGAGATGCTTATCATAAATATGAAAGAGGGACAGTAAATATTATTGCAATAAAATGCAAGCAACTTTCTCCAATAAAACTGAATGAACACGACGCTTGTATTTGGCTTGAAAGAAAGAACTTGAAATCACTTGTCTGGGCACCAGCAGATATTGAAATAATAGATAAATTTTTGAAATAATCTTCTAACTAAAAATAAATATTTTATGTCTAAAAGCTATAAAAAAATTTTTTTAGGAGGGATTTATGAAGAAAATAATCTTAGTATTTTTATTAGTTATTGGAAGTTTTTCCTATTCTTTCGGAAAAGAAGAGAGAAATGTAATAAGAGTGGTAGGAGAAAGTGTTGTGACAGTTGCTCCAGATACTGTTCGTTTAAATATAGATATCTCTGAAATAAAACCTACATATGATGAGGTCTATCTTGCATCTTCTAAGACTTTAGATTTTATACAGGATAAACTTAGATCTAAAGGAGTAAAGAAAGAGCAGATAAAAACTACTAATTTTAATATAGATAGTTATTATGAAAATGTGAGAAAAGAAGATGGAAGTTATGAAAGAAAATTTATGGGATATAGATATAGCCATAATCTTTATATAGAACTTTCAATAAATGATAAAAAAATTGGAGAAGTATTAGATGTTTTTAATGGATTAAAAATAGATAATATTGGAATATCTTTAGCATATAAATTAAAAGATGATAGTGAAGTAAAAAATAAAGCTATGGTAGAGGCATACAATGATGCTTACCAAAAAGCAAAATTGATTGCAAAAACTGGAGATTTTTCTCTTGGAAAAGTGGTTGAAATATATTATAATTCAAAAGGAAATAATATAGATGTTATAGATTTTACAGATAGAAACTTAAATCTTATGAAAGCAAGTTCAAACTTTAATTTTCAACCAGAGGATTTAAAATATAAAGATACAGTGACAGTAATATGGAAAATAAAATAGATGGAGGAATAGATATGAAAAAAGTACTGACAATAGCAGGTTCAGATTCTTGTGGAGGAGCAGGAATACAAGCAGATTTAAAAGCAATGAGTGCTTTAGGAGTTTATGGAATGAGCGTAATCACTGCTGTTACAGCTCAAAATACACAAGGAGTTTTTGGAGTTCAAGAAATATCAAAAGAGATAATCCAAAAACAAATAGAAGTTATATTTGAAGATATAGAAGTAGATGCAGTAAAAGTTGGAATGCTTTCTAGTAGTGAAATTACAGAGGCTATTGGAGAGATGTTTAAAAAATACAATGTAAAAAATATAGTTATAGATCCAGTTATGGTTTCAAAAAGTAAATACAAACTTTTAAAAGATGAGGCTATTGAGGCTTTAAAAAAATTCATAAGTCTTGGAACTTTAGTAACTCCTAATATTCCAGAGGCTGAAATTTTAGCTGATATGAAAATAGAAAATGAAGATGAGATGATTGAGGCAGCTAAAAAAATCCAAGGACTTGGAGCAAAAAATATCTTAGTTAAAGGTGGACATAGAGAGGACAACTGTACAGATATTCTTTTATTAGAAGATGGAAGAGTTGTAAAATTCCCTGGTGTAAGAATTGATACAATCAATACTCACGGGACAGGTTGCACACTTTCTTCATCAATAGCATCATTAATTGCAAAAGGAAATTCTATTGAAGAGGCTGTTAGACTTGGAAAAGAATATATAACTGAGGCAATAAGAAATTCATTCCCAATAGGTCACGGAGTAGGACCAGTAGGACATTTTGTAGATCTTTATAAGAAAGCTGGAATGAAATATGAGTAAGAAAAATATAGATTATTCAGTTTATCTTGTAACAGATAGAGATATTTTAGCAGGAAGAGATCTTTGTGAGGCTGTTGAAGAGAGTATAAAAGGTGGAGCTACAGTAGTCCAACTTAGAGAAAAAAAAGTAAGTGACGAAGAATTTTTAGAGATTGCTAAAAAATTAAAAAAAGTAACTGATAGATATAATATACCTTTAATAATAAATGATAATGTAAAGGTAGCAAAACTTGTTGATGCTGACGGAGTTCATATTGGACAAAGTGATGAGGAATTAACAGAGGCTAGAAAAGAACTAGGTGATGATAAAATAATCGGAGTATCAGCAACAAATCTAGAGGAGGCTCTAAAAGCAGAAAAAGATGGAGCTGATTATCTAGGAATTGGAGCAGTATTTTTTACAGGAAGTAAAAAAGATATAAATATTCCAATGGGGATTGAAGGATTAAAAGAGATAGTTGATAGAATAAATATTCCAAGTGTTGCAATAGGTGGAGTTCATCTTGATAATGTAAAAGAGGTAATGGGAACAGGCACAGATGGAGTGGCTGTTATCTCTGAAATTTTAGGAAAAGAGAATATTTTTGAGGCTACAAAAACTTTGAAAGAATATGTAGGAGGAAAAATGTCAAAAGAATTATTCGGAAATATAATTGAAACAATAAGAGAAAAAAATCCTCTTGTTTTTCATATAACAAATACTGTAACTATAAATGATTGTGCAAATATTACTTTAGCTATGGGAGGATCTCCACTAATGTCTTTTTGTAAAGAGGAATTAGAAGAGATACTTTCTTTCTCATCAGCTCTTGTAATAAATATTGGAACAATGGAAAAAAATATGAGAAAAATAGTGGTAAAAGCTGGAAAAATAGCTAATAAATTAAATGTTCCAGTAGTTCTTGACCCAGTTGGAGCTGGAGCAAGTAAACCAAGAAAAGAATTAGTAGAAAGTCTAATAAAAGAAGTTAAGTTTGCAGTAATAAAAGGAAACTTAGCTGAGATAAAAACAATAGCAGGATTAGAAAACTCTAAAAACAGAGGAGTAGACTCTGTTGAAGTGGAAGAAAATGCTAAAGAGATTGGAAAAAATCTAGCTAAAAAATTAAAAACAGTGATCGCTATAACAGGAAAAGAAGATATTGTAACAGACGGAGAAAGAGTTGCATTAATAAATAATGGAACTGCTATGATGGGAAAAGTAACTGGTACAGGTTGTATGACTGCATCATTAGTTGGTTGTGCTTGTGGAAGTGGAGTAGATTGTATGTTAGGAGCTGTAACAGCAGTAACTTCTATGGGAATAGCTGGAGAGATTGCAGAGGGGACTTTACTTCAATCAGAGGGAAATGGAAGTCTAAGAGTAAAAATACTTGATAATATCTTTAATATGACAAAAGAAAGATTTTTAGAAAATGAAAAAATAACTTTGGAAAATTTTTAAGTAAGGAGTTTTATGAAAAAAATAGATTTTAAAGGAAGTGTTGTATTAAATCCAGTGCCAGTGGTTTTAATAACTAGTAAAAACAGTGAGGGAAAAGAAAATGTATTTACAGTTGCTTGGACTGGGACAATATGTACAAAACCTCCAATGCTTTCAATCTCTATAAGACCTGAAAGATTATCTTATGAGTATATAAAAGAAAGTCAAGAGTTTATAGTAAATCTACCGACAGTGGCTCTTACAAAGGAAACAGATTTTTGTGGAGTTCGTTCTGGAAGAGTTGTTGATAAGATAAAAGAGATGGGATTTACAATGAAAGAGGGAGAACAGGTTGGTTGTTCATATATAGATGAGTGTCCAATAAATATTGAGTGTCGTGTAAAAAGTATTATCCCTCTTGGAACTCACGATCTGTTTTTGGCAGAGGTTTTGACTTCTCATATAGATGAAAATCTTTTAGATGAAAATGGAAAGATACATTTTGAAGAGGCAAACCTAATAAACTATTGTCATGGAGAATATTTTCCTATGTCTAAAAAAGTTTTAGGAAGTTTTGGATTTTCTGTTATGAAAGAAAAAACAAAGATAAAAAAGGGGTTGGTTAATAAAAAAGCTCCTAAAAAAACAGAAGAGAATAAACAAACAGAGGAAAAACCTAAAAAAAGAAAATATGGAAACCGTATGAAAAAGAAAAATGCTTTAAATAAATAATTTTTGGTTAGATATAAAAAAATTTTTCTAATAAAATTGAAAAAATAGCTATTTTCATAAAAAAATAATAATCATTGGAAAAATTATAGAAAATATGTTAGAATGTGTGGTTGATAAAATTTATTATAAGGAGATATTTATGAAAATAGGATTTGATCACAATAAATACCTTGAAGAACAATCTAAATTTATTTTGGAAAGAGTAAATAATTATGATAAGTTATATTTAGAATTTGGTGGAAAATTATTTTTTGATTTACATGCAAAAAGAGTTTTACCGGGATTTGATGAAAATGCTAAAATAAAACTATTGCATAGATTAAAAGAAAAAGTAGAGGTTATTATCTGCGTATATGCTGGGGATATTGAGAGAAACAAAATCAGAGGAGATTTTGGAATCACTTATGATATGGACGTTTTAAAGCTTATTGATGACCTTAGAGATTATGACTTACAAGTAAATAGTGTTGTAATAACAAGATTTGAAGATCAGCCAGCAACAAAAGTATTCATAAATAAACTTGAGCATAGAGGAATAAAAGTATATAGACACAGAACAACAAAAGGTTATCCAACAGATGTTGATACAATAGTAAGTGAAGAAGGATATGGAAAAAATCCTTACATTGAAACAACTAAACCAATAGTAGTTGTTACAGCTCCAGGACCTGGAAGTGGAAAACTTGCTACTTGCTTAAATCAACTTTATCACGAAGGAAAAAAAGGAATAAAAGCAGGATATTCTAAATTTGAAACTTTCCCTGTTTGGAACGTTCCTTTAAAACACCCTTTAAATATAGCTTATGAGGCAGCAACTGTTGATTTAAAAGATGTAAATATGATAGACCCATTCCATTTAGAGGCTTATGGAAAAATGGCAGTAAACTACAACAGAGACGTTGAGGCTTTCCCAGTTCTTAAAAGAATAATCGAAAGAATAACAGGAAATCCATCTGAATATAAATCTCCAACAGATATGGGAGTAAATAGAGTTGGATATGGAATAATTGATGATGAAGTTGTAAGACGTGCATCAGAACAAGAAGTAATCAGAAGATATTTAAACGCTGGTTGTGAATATAAAAAAGGATATATCGACCAAGAAACTTTCCAAAGAGCTAGAATGATAATGGAAGGTCTTCAACTTAAAGAGGAAGATAGAGCAGTTTTAGTAGCAGCTAGAAAACGTTTGGAAAAAATAAAAAAAGCTAATAAAAATAATTTGAATAAAACAATGCCATCAGCTGTGGCAATTCAATTAGATGATGGAACTTTAATAACTGGTAAGAGTTCAGAAACAATGTGTGCAGCAGCATCAGCACTTTTAAACTCTGTAAAATATCTAGCTGGTCTTGAAGATGAAGTTCATTTACTTGCTCAAGAAACTTTAGAGCCTATAATGAATTTAAAAATTAATAACTTTGGAAGTAAAAAAGCTACTCTTAACTGTGAAGAAGTATTAATAGCATTAAGTATTTGTGCTTTAACAGATGAAAGAGCTAAAAATGCAATAGAACAACTTCCAAAATTAAAAGGTTCTCAAGCTCACTCTACTATAATTTTAGGAAAAGTAGATGAACAACTTTTAAGAAAACTTGGAATGGACGTAACTTGTGATATGGTATTCCCAACAGAGAACTTATACTATAACGAATTGTAATATGAGATTATTAAGAAGTGGAGATAATTTTTGTCTTCACTTTTTTTGTGTAAAAAAATAAAAAAAACTTAAAAAAATTAGCACTCAACTATTGACATTGCTAATAAAAAGTACTATCATATAGTTATCAAAAGGAAAGAAAATAAAAAATTATATCAGACTACTCGTTAAGAGCATAAAGGTATAACATAAAAGAGGAGTTGATTGATATGTTACCAAGTATTTTTAACAGAGGATTTATGAATGACTTTTTTGATGATGATTTTTTAATGGACTTCAGAGGAAATAAAACAAATAACCTAATGAAATCAGATATAAAAGAGATGGAAAATAGTTATTTGTTAGAAGTGGAACTTCCTGGATTTGATAAAAACGAGATAAAAGCAGAAGTAAAAAATGGATATCTAGTTATCGAGGCTAAGCACGATGAAAACAAAGATGAAAAAGACCAAGAAGGAAAATATATAAGAAAAGAAAGATATTCTGGATATTGCACTAGAAGTTTCTATGTAGGTGAAGGATTAACTGAAAAAGACATAAAAGGAAAATTTGAAAATGGTATTTTATGCTTAGAAGTTCCTAAAAAAGAGCCTGAAAAAGCAGTTGAAGAAAAGAAATATATCCAAATAGAAGGATAATTAACCTCCTTGATAGATAGAAAGTAAAAGAAGAGCTGTTGCAAGTTGATGATTTTTAACCATTAATTTGCTCAGCTCTTTTTTTTCTTGACATGAAAAAAAATAGATGTTAATATGTATAAGCAAAAGACAGTTCATTTGTACCATCCTGTCTATAAACAAAACTAGGGCTATTTTTTTATTGCAATTTTTTGGATAATTAAAATAGATGAACTGTTGCAGATTGTGTAGAAATAAATTTTTACATAATTTTATGATGCAGCAGTTTTTATTTTATCTAAAAATACTATAAAAAATTAATAGTCTCTTTTTAAAAAAATAATAACAATTTAAAGGAGGTTATACCACTTAAATATTTTAGTGGCTTAAAAAAATGTATAGTTTAGTAAGTGAAGCAAGTTTTGATAGTGCACATTTTTTAGCACAATATGAGGGAAAATGTAGAAATATCCACGGACATCGTTGGACTGTAAAAGTTGAAATATTTGGAGAAAAACTTCAGGAAAATGGAAGTAAAAGAGAAATGCTTATTGATTTCGGAGAACTAAAAAGTGAATTAAAAAAACTAGTAGATTTTTATGATCATTCTCTTATTATTGAAAAAAATACAATGAGAAAAATTACTTTGAATGCTCTTAAGGAAGACGGATTCAGAATTATAGAGGTTGAGTTTAGACCGACTGCAGAAAATTTTGCAAAAAATTTTTATGATTATTTTATAGAAAAAGGTTTTTCTGTAAAAAGTATTTCTGTTTATGAAACACCGAATAATTGTGCTATATACAGTGAGATGATGTAAATGATAAATTATAAAGTTGTTGAAATTTTTGAAAGTATTAATGGAGAGGGGAAAAAAGCAGGACAATTAGCACTTTTTATAAGATTTCAAAAATGTAATTTAAATTGCAGTTATTGTGATACAAAATGGGCAAACAGCGATGATTCTCCTTATACTCTTATGAATTTGGAAGAATTATACAAAAAAGTTGTGGAAAGTGGGATAAAGAACGTAACAATTACAGGAGGAGAGCCACTTCTTCAAGAAAATATTGAAATATTTTTAAAAAAGTTAGCTGAAAATCCCGAAATAAATGTTGAAATAGAAACAAACGGAAGTATAAATTTAAAAAGGTTTGGAGAAATAAAAAATGCTCCATCATTTACAATGGATTATAAACTTCCAAAAAGTAATATGGAAAAATTTATGGATCTAGAAAATTTTAAATATTTAAAAGAGAAAGATACCGTAAAGTTTGTAGTAAGCAATATTGATGATCTTGAGAGAGCGAGGGAAATAATTGAAAAATATTCTCTTGTTGAAAAATGTGCAGTATATATAAGTCCTGTTTTTGGAAAGATAGAATTGTCTTCCATGGTTGATTTTATGAAAAAATATAAAATGAACGGTGTAAATATGCAATTACAAATTCATAAAATAATTTGGGACCCAGAAACAAAAGGAGTTTAAAGATGGATACAGAAGCAATAAAATTTCATATAAAGGGATTGATTACAGCTTTGGGAGAAAATTCTGAAAGAGAAGGTCTGAAAGAAACTCCAGAGAGAGTTGCAAAAATGTTTGAAGAGATTTTTGAGGGAACAAAATATACAAATGATGAGATTGTCTCTATGTTTAATAAAACTTTTGAAGATGATGTGGTTTCAGAAAATGAAAATATGGTTATCGTGAGGGATATTGATATTTTTAGTTTTTGCGAACACCATTTAGCACTTATGTATGATATGAGTGTAACAGTTGCTTATATTCCAAAAGGAAAAGTAATCGGACTAAGCAAAATTGCAAGAATATGTGATATGGTGAGCAAAAGGCTTCAACTTCAAGAGAGAATAGGAAAAGATATAGCTTACATAATGGAAAAAGTTACAGGCTCTTCAGATGTAGCAGTTTTGATAAAAGGAAAACATAGTTGTATGACAATGAGAGGAATTAAAAAAAATAATAGTTTTACAGAAACAATTGTTTTTAATGGAAAATTTAAAAATAATTTTATGTTGCAAAATAAATTATACAACATGATTTAGGAGGAAAGAATGAAAGCGTTGATTTTATTTAGTGGTGGAATAGATAGTACAACTTGTTTAGCAATGGCTATTGAAAAATATGGAAGAGAAAATGTTATTGCTTTAAGTACTTTGTATGGACAAAAACATACAAAAGAATTAAAGGCAGCAAGGGATATAGCAAAATATTATAATGTAGAACTTTTAGAAATTGATTTGACAAAAATATTTGCATATAGTAGCTGTTCTTTGTTGGCTCATTCAGATAAAAAAATACCACATAGCAGTTATGCAAATCAGTTGAAAGAAGCAGAAGGAGAAACAGTTTCAACTTATGTTCCTTTCAGAAATGGATTATTTTTGTCAGTGGCAGCAAGTATAGCACTTTCTAAAGATTGTGATGTCATTTTATACGGAGCTCACGGTGATGATGCAGCAGGAAATGCTTATCCTGACTGTAGCAAAGAATTTAACGATGCTATAAATTTGGCAATTTATGAGGGAAGTGGAAAAAAATTAAAAGTCGAAGCTCCTTTTGTAGATATGCATAAAAAAGATATAGTAAAAATTGGACTTGATTTAAAAGTACCATATGAATTAACGTGGAGCTGTTATGAAGGAAAAGAATTTTCATGTGGAGAATGTGGAACTTGTATAGATAGAGAAAGAGCTTTTGAATTAAATGGGACAGTTGACCCATTGGTAAAATTAAGGGAGGAAAAAAATGAGAGAATTAGATAATTTAACACTTTTAGGAAATCAAGGAGTGAAATATCCTCGGGATTATGCACCTGAGGTGCTAGAAACTTTTGATAATAAACATGTTGAAAATGACTATTTTGTAAAATTTAATTGTCCTGAGTTTACAAGCCTTTGTCCAATCACAGGTCAGCCTGATTTTGCAAATATAGTAATTTCTTATGTGCCAAATATAAAAATGGTTGAAAGTAAATCTTTAAAATTGTATTTATTTAGTTTTAGAAATCATGGGGATTTCCATGAAGATTGTATAAATATAATAATGAAAGACTTAATAAAGTTGATGGATCCAAAATATATAGAAGTATGGGGAAAATTTACTCCAAGAGGAGGAATCTCAATTGATCCATACTGTAATTATGGAAAAAAAGGGACAAAATGGGAGGAGATAGCTTTTAATCGTATGTCTAACCACGATTTATATCCTGAAAAAGTAGATAATAGATAAAATATTTGTAATATTTTCTATTAATTGAATAGAAGTAAAAGAAGAGCTAGGATTTGTTTCCTAGCTCTTTTATAGTTTTATTTCCATAAATATTTATTTTTTGGTCTTCCAATTTTTCCATAGATTATCTTCATATGAATTTTTTCACATTCAACAAGATAATTCATATATTTATTGACTGTTTTAGGAGCTAGTCCAGTGATTTCAGAAATCTCTTCAATAGTTATATATCTATCAAGATTTTCCATTTTTTCTTTTATCAGAATAATAGTGTTTTGGTTGATTCCTTTTCTATAATCAAAATTTAATTTTTCTTTTGATTTTTCATTAGTTTTTAGATGTACATTAACTCTTGAATAAAGATCCAAAACTTTTATTGGCTTAATAGCAAAATCATTTGCTCCAACTTCAAAGAATTGTTCAGCTACTTTTTCCTCTCCCTCAATAGTGAGAGCAATAATAGGAACATCTTTGTTAATTTGACGAATAAGTTTTACTCCTAGAATTCCATTTATATAAGGAAGATGGTAATCAATAATAATGATATCTATATTATTATCAGAATTTATTATTTTTAATCCCTCTTCTACATTATGAGCTACAAGAGTATCCCAATCTTTTATTTTAAAAAATTCAGAGATGGCAAAAAGTATCTCTTCTGAATCATCTATAATTAAAATCTTATTTTTCATTTTTAATACTCTCCTTTCCAAGAACTATAAAAAATTTAGTTCCATAATTTTTTTTACTTTTTACAAAGACTTTACTTTTATGTTCTTCAAGAACTTTTTTTACAAAATTTAATCCAATTCCAGATGAACTCTTAGTGGAATATCCTTTATTAAAAATATTTTTCATCTGAAATTTATCCATTCCAATTCCATTATCTTCAACAATAATTAAAACAGAAGAAGAGTAACTTTTAACAACAATATTTATTACTCCATCTTTTTTATTTCCAATAGCCTCATAAGAGTTTATTATCAAATTTATTATAGCTCTTGAAAAAACTATCTTATTTACTTTAAGTTTTATGTTAGGACAATAATTTTTAAATTTTATATAGTTTATTGAGTTATGAGTAGAAAGATAAGAGAAAATAAAATCAAAAACCTTTTGTAACTTTAAAGCATTTTTAGTAGAATCTCTTAAAATTTCTGAAATCATAATATTACATCTATCTAAAGAGGCATCAATTCTTTTGAAATAATCTAATTTTCTAGGATTTTCTTCGTCCATATTAAGAATCTCTACAAGAGTTCCTATTGAAAAAAGAGGAGTTTTTAAATCGTGTACTAAATATTGAATCTCTTTTAAATATCTATTTTCAGTTTCTTGTATGGCTAATTCTGAAAGAGTCTGATTTATCTGTTTTTCATTTTCGTAGATATTTTTTGTTTTCTCTTGATCAAGAAATAATAAGAGCAAAGTTATAGAGAAAATAAAAAATATAATGAAAAGACAAAATCCTATAAAATCTAATAAAAAAGAGGCATCTAAAAGATCAGCCATAGCTTTTAAATCAAAAAATATTTCACCAGTATTTGCATATTCTAAAAAGGAGAAATATTTAGTGATCTCGAGCCACTGTATTCCTATAAAGATTAAAAATAATACCATATTTCTTTTAAATAAACTAATATTTTTAAATCTTTGATTGGAGTGGATAGATATATATATCATTTCAAGAATAGCCACTTTTCCAAAATAATAATCCATATCATAATAATATTTATAAACTAAAAGATATATTATTTGAATCAAGAAAAATCCAAATAAAATTTTAAGAAAATAATTCTGTTTTTTATTTAGTTCTATCTCAGTTGAATCCATTAGTAAAAATACAGACAAAAAAATTGGGAACAGAGTAAGAGTATTAAAAAAAACTAGATAAAAAGCAGAATAGATAAGATATTCAATACTCCATAAATCTACAATTTTATTAAAATACTTATAGATATTGAATATGTAAGGTAGCAAAAAATTTGGTAAGATAATACTAAAAGCCACCATAATGATTCCCCAAATAGATTCTTTTTTATTAAGTTTTATTTCAAAAAATTTATTTAAATTTTCCATAAATAGCCCCAAAATACTTAAAAATAATTATTCTATCTAATATTATAACTAAAAAATGAAATAATTGCAAAAAAATAAAAAATATTCTTGAGAGAAAAAAGAGAAAAAAGAGAAAAAATAAAAATAAATTTACAAAACAAAAAAATGTAGTATACTTATTAGTAAGAGAACAAAAAATATTAAAAATAATCTTTTAAATTTTAAATAAAACATAAAGGGGGTAAGTTTATGAAAAAAAGACTTTTTTTCGCAGCTGTTATAGCATCATTTGCATTAAGTTTAACAGCTTGTAGTGGATCATCTAAAAAAGATGTTGTTAATCCTCAAAATTTTGTTGTAAAAGAGGTAAAGGATTGGAGACCTTATGATGCTCAAGGAGAAATGATAAGGGAAGATAGGGGAGCTTATGGAAAAGTAGGAATTGTTTCTACAAGTAAATTTGAAGCAAGTAAAATAGGACTTGATATAATTAAAAAAGGTGGAAATGCTATTGACGCTGCAGTAGCTGCTGGATTTGCTTTAGGAGTATGTGAACCTAACTCATCTGGACTTGGTGGTGGAGGATTTATGACAATCAGAATCGCCAAAACAGGTGAAACTATATTTATAGACTTTAGAGAAAGAGCTCCTAAAAAAGCAACTGCAGAGATGTGGAAAGTTGACAAAGATGGAAAAGTAGTAGGAAATCAAAAGAAAGAGGGAGGAAAAGCAGCAGGTATCCCTGGTGAAGTTGCAGGACTTTTATATGCCCTTGAAAAATATGGAACAATGTCAAGAGAGGAAGTAATCAGACCTTCAGTTAATTTAGCAAGAAATGGATTTTATGTAACTCCTACATTATCAGGAGATATGAAAAATCAATTTGATATGATGGAAAAATATCCAGAAACTGGAAAAGTATTTTTAAATGATGGATTCCCATATGAAGTTGGAGAAAAATTTACTAATCCAGATATGGCAAAAACTTTAGAAATAATAATAGAAAAAGGTAAAGATGGATTCTATAAAGGTGAAGTAGGAAAAGCTATAGTTAAATCTTTAAATAAACACGATGGATTATTTACAATGGAAGATTTAGCAAACTATAAACCTATTATTAGAAAACCAGTTGTAGGAAATTATAGAGGTTATGAAATAATTTCTTCTCCATCTCCAAGTTCTGGTGGAGCAATAGTAATTGAAATATTAAATATCTTAGAAAACTTTAACGTAGGAGAAATGGAAGTTAACTCTCCAGAATATTTACATCTATTCTCTGAAGCATATAAATTAGCTTATGCTGATAGAGCAAAATATATGGGAGATAGCGACTATATTCCAGTTCCTATGAAAGGATTTGTATCAAAAGATTATGCTAAAGAAGTTTCTAAATATATAGATATGAAACAATCTAAACCAAGTAAAGCTCACGACCCTTGGCAATATGAATCAGAAGATACAACTCACTACTCAATAGCTGACAAAGAAGGAAATATGGTTTCTATTACAAAAACAGTTAATGGATTATTTGGAAACAGTGTAGTTGTAGATGGATATGGATTTGTTTTAAATAATGAAATGGACGACTTTGTAACAGGAGCTGGACATCCAAACTCAGTTATGCCAGGGAAAACTCCTCTTAGCTCAATGTCACCAACAATAGTTCTTAAAGACGGAAAACCATTTATGGTTTTAGGTTCTCCAGGAGCAACTAAAATAATAAGTACAGTTTCTCAAGTAATCAGTAGAGTAATTGACCACGGAATGGGAATGCAAGAAGCTATCGATGCTCCAAGACTTTATGATAATACATCTGATGTAATTAATGTTGAATCAAGAGTTTCTGAAAAAACAGTTAAGAAACTAGAGAAAATGGGACATAAAGTTGTAACAACTGAGGATTGGGACAGAGGAATGGGTTCAGTTCAAGGTGTACTATATAGAGAAGATGGTCTATTAGAAGGTGGAGCAGACCCAAGAAGAGACGGAAAAGCACTAGGATTCTAGTAAAAGTTTAGGAGGCATTAAAGAATGAAAAAATTATTATTACTATCAACATTTTTATTATCAACAGCAGCAGCTTTAGCGGCAAACTTTGATAAACCAATACTATTGACATCAGTAGGACAAAGTGCAGATGTACAAATGGTAAAAGCATTATTAAAGAAAGGTCAAATAGAAGCAAACTTTGACAAATCAGTAACAGCAGAAGGATTAAAAGGAGAAAAAACTTTAATACTAGCAATAGGAGGAAGTTCAAAAGGTCTAGGAGCAGCAGGAATAAAAGCTGAAGATGAGATAGCAAGAACAGAAAAGTTAATAAAAGAAGCTAAAGCTCAAGGAGTAAAAATAATAGGAATGCATATAGGAGGAGCAGCAAGAAGAGGAGAATTATCAGATAAATTCGTAAACGCAGCAGCTCCACATTCAGACTATCTAATTGTAGTATCAGAAGGAAATAAAGACGGAGCATTTACAAAGATAGCAGAAGAAAATAAAATACCAATGGACACAGTAGAAAAAATAACAGGAGCTTTAGAACCACTAAAAAAAGCTTTTGAATAATAATTAATCTTGGTGAAAGTTATGAAATGGCAATCTCAGTTTTAAAACTGGGGTTGCTATTTTTCTAAAGAGAGAAAAAAGAGAAAAAAGAGAAATAAAAGTTAAAGATTTACAACAATAAAAAATATGGTATATTTATAGTAGGTAGTTAACAACCGAATTATACTAAAATAATATAAAAAAAATAAAAATAAAACAAAAAAATAATAAAAAAAGGGGGAAAGTTATATGTCAATAGAACTTATACTATTTTTAACTATGGTAATTGTATTTATGGCATCTTGCTTTGTACTAAAATTACCAGTAAGTATTGCGATGGTTTTAGCATCGATTTCAGCTATGATTGTATCTGGAAACGGAATACCAGTAAGACATTTAGTAGAGGGGTGTTTCGGGTATATAGATACTATTTTGGTTATTGCAACAGCAATGGTTTTTATGAAGGTAGTCCAAGAAATTGGAACTTTAAATGCTTTGAGTGCTTCAATGCTTAAAAAGTTTCATAAAACACCAGCTATATTGTTAATAATTTTAATGTTTATATCTATGTTCCCAGGAATGATAACAGGATCATCAACAGCATCTGTTTTAACAGCAGGAAGCATAGTAGCACCAATTTTAATGTTAATAGGAATTCCTATAACAGAAGCTGCTACAATAATCGCTATTGGTGGACTTTGTGGAATGATAGCACCTCCAGTAAACGTTCCAGCTATGATAATAGGTGGAGGAATTGATATGCCATATGTAGGATTTACTATTCCACTTCTTATTTTAACAATACCAGTTGCTATATTCTCAGTTTTATATTTAGGATTAAAATATGTTAAAACTATAGATTATGACAAGGTAGAAAAAGAGATTGACCAAACAGCTGTAACTGAGTATGGATTTAAACTATATATTCCAGTAATAGCAGTAGTTATATTAATGATAGTTGATAAAGTTTTCCCAAGAGTATTTGGATTAGGAATGCCATTAATATTTATGATAGGTACAGTAATTGGATTATTCTGTGGAAAGAAAGTTAATCTTGTAACAGTATCAAAAGAAGCGATAAATCAATGTTTACCAGTATTAGGAATATTAATGGGTGTAGGAATGTTTATTCAAACTATGACTTTAACAGGTGTCAGAGGATACATTGTTGTAAATAGTTTAAGTCTTCCATCAGCTATGCTATTTGTAGCTATGGCAATAACAATACCTTTATTTGGTGCAGTATCATCATATGGTGCAGCGTCTGTACTAGGAGTTCCTTTCTTAATGGCTTTCCTATCATACAACCAAATTATAACAGGATCAGCAATATCTTTTATAGCAGCTTTAGGAGATTTGATGCCTCCAACAGCATTAGCTGGAATATTTGCTGCTCAGATAGTTGGAATGGATAAATATACACCTGTTTTGAAAAAATCTTTGGTTCCCGGAATAGTAGTGATATTATATTCAATAGTTATAATATTATTATCTAACAAATTAGGAAGTATTATATTTTAGTTTTTTATAAAAAAAGAGGTGGATAAAAATGATGATGTATATATATTTAGCAATAATTTTATACGTTTTAGTATTAGTTGTGCTAAACTTACTAACTGAAAAAAATATACCAAAACAATTGAATGCTGCATTAGTAATAATACCATTACTTTTAAGAATATTAAGAATAAAATAAGGGGGAAATAAAAATGGAAGGAAATAAAAAAACAGGAATAGCTATAATTTTTCTCTCTTTAGCAATTGCATTTACTGCAGGAAAAGAATTTCTTAAAATGAGAGAGCCAGAACCTATTGTAAAAGGAGAGGGAGTAACATCTGTACAAAAATTAAGTGATTATTTACCGTCGCTAAAAGGAACATCTGGGGATAGTGATGTCTATATATTTAAAGGAGAAGAACCAGGAGGAAGCACTTTAGTTCTTGGAGGAACTCACGGAAATGAGCCGTCAGGACTTATAGGTGCAACACTTTTAGTAGAAAATGCTAAAGTTAAAAAAGGAACTTTATATGTACTTCCAAGAACAAATGGAAGTGGACTTACTCATAACGACCCACAAGAAGGTTCTCCACAAAGATATACAATAAAAACTCCTTTTGGAGAAAGATGGTTTAGATTTGGTTCAAGAGCAACAAATCCTTTAGATCAATGGCCAGATCCAGATGTTTATGTACACGCAGCTTCTGGACAAAATCTATCAGGAAGTGAAACAAGAAATATAAATAGAGCTTATCCTGGAAGACCAGACGGAACTTATACAGAAAAAGTGGCTTATGCTATCACTGAAATGATAAGACAAAATGATATTAATTTAACAATAGATTTACACGAAGCATCTCCAGAATATCCAGTTATCAATGCTATTGTTTCTCACGAAAGAGCAATGGGAATCGCTTCACAAGTGGCTATGAATTTAGAATTTGAAGATATAGCAATAAGTTTGGAACCATCTCCAGTAAGTTTAAGAGGATTAACTCATAGAGAGTTAGGAGACTACACAGATACTTATGCAGTTCTTATGGAATCTGCTAATGCCTCTCAAGGAAGACTTAGAGGAAAAACTGATGCTAATCTAGTTTTAACAGGAAAAGACCCAAGATATGTTGAAGCTGCAAAACTTGGAAGATTATATGTTCCTTATGATGAAAATGGACATCCATTAGAAGAAAGAGTAGGAAGACATCTTTCAGGAATTATGCAATTTATCACTGTTATGGGAGAAAATGAACCTGATAAAGAAATGATAGTTGAAGGTGTACCAATCTATGCTGACTTAATGGAAAATGGAATAGGACACTATTTAAAAGAAGTAAAATAGAATAATAAAATAAGCTGTTGCAGAAAAACTATTAAAAGTTCGCAACAGCTTTTTTATAAAACATATAGAAAATATTATAAAAAAGATGTAAAATATTTGTGTTAGTAAATTTTTTATGGGAGGAATTTATGGAAAAATTTATTTTAATTTTAATAAGTATGTATTTTGGTTATCTTTTTTATGAAAAAATGATGACTGAAAAAAGAAGAAAAAAATTGAAATATGTGATTCACATAAATGGAATAAGAGGAAAATCTACAACTTCTAGATTGATTGACGCTGGAATGAGAGCTAGAGGATATAAAGTTTTTACTAAAATCACTGGAACTTCTCCAAGAATTATAGATACTTTTGGAGAGGAAAAAGAGATTTTAAGAAAGGGAAAGGCAAATATAAGGGAGCAGATAAAGGCTATAAAATGGGCTGACAGAGAAAATGCAGAAGTGTTAGTTTTGGAATGTATGGCAGTAAATCCAGAACTTCAAAATATCTGTGAAAATAAAATATTAAAAGCTGATATTTGTGTAATCACTAATGTAAGAGAAGACCATCTTGATGAAATGGGGGAAAGTCTAGATGAGATAGCTAAGTCTTTAAGCAATACGATGCCTACTAATGGAGTCTTATTTACAAGTGATAAAAAATATGTAGATTTTTTTAGAGAGATAGGAAATAAAAAAGGAACAAAAGTTTTTTTGGCAGAAGAAAAAGAAGAATATAGGGAAATTGATTTTCCAAGTAATGTGGCAGTGGCTTTAGCAGTTTGTAAATATGCTGGAGTTGATGAAAAAAAAGCTTTAGAAAGAATGAGAAACTATTATAAAGATCCTGGTTGTTTAAAGACTCTTTGTTATAAAAATCAAATGGACAAAAAAATATATTTTGTTAATGCTATGGCTGCTAATGATCCAAATTCAACTGAAATAATTTTAGAAAATATTTCAAAAAAAGATTATTTCAAAAATAGGAAATATTTATTGATTAATAACAGAAAAGATAGGGTTAGTCGTTGGGAACAGTATATAAAATTTGCTAAAAAAATGGAAGAGAGATTTGATAAAATAATTGTTTCTGGAGAGAGTAAAGATTTGTTTTATAAATATATTACTAAAGAAAATATTTCAAAAGATAAAATTGAAATATTAGAAGATAAAAATTATTTTGATAAAATTGATGAAGATATTTTAATAGTGGCAGTTGGCAATATTTGTGGATATGGAAAAAGTTTAGTGGAATATATAGAGAAAAAGGGGGAGGTTGTAGATGGTTAATGAAATAATTATACTGGGGATTATAATAAGTATAATTTTTTATGAAATAACTGAAATATCTCCAGGAGGGCTTATAGTACCAGCTTATTTAGCTTTTTATATGGATAATCCTAAAAGAGTGATAGTAACAATACTTTCTGGTATAATAACATATTTTATTGTAAAAGTTATTTCAGATAGAACAATTCTTTATGGTAGAAGAAAATTTACAGTATATGTTTTGGTTGGATTTTTAATGAGAGAGGTGTTAAAACAATTTAATATCTTTTTAGAAGGATATGATATTTTTATTCTTGGAGGAAATATTATAGGGGTAATCATTCCAGCCATAATGGCTAGAGATATTGAAAGGAATGGAATGATAAAAAGTATATTTTCATTGTTGATGTTATCTACTTTTATAAAAGCTGTTGTAGAGATTGTATATGAGGTAGGTGGATTATATTGAGAACAAAAAAAGATTTAATTTTATTGGTACTTTGTAGCTTGATTTTAATTTTTATACATTATGGTTTAAAGAATAGAGATATAAAAGTAAAAAATAAATTTTATAATGAGATGGTTTTATCAGCTAAAAATATGGAAAAATTAACTAATGAAATAAAAGCTGAAAAAATAAGAAGAGGAATTTTCATTGATAAAAATATAGATAAAAATCTTACTGGTCTTATGGGAGAAGAGTGGAGTGGAATATCTACTACTTTGGGAAATGAAGAGGCTAAAAGAACAAGTATAAATCCAGATTTTTCAGCTCTTATAGTAAAAAATCTTAAAGAACTAAAATTAAAAGAGGGAGATGTGGTAGTTGCCAATATGTCAAGCTCTTTTCCAGCTCTTAATCTTGCTCTTATTTCAGCTCTTGATACATTAAAACTAAAGGGAGTTTTAATAAATAGTGTTGGTTCTTCTAATTATGGTGGAAATTTAGAAGAATTTGATTATCTCGATATGGAAAATCATCTTTATAAAAAAGGGCTTATAAAAAATAGAAGTGAATCTTTTTCGTTTGGTGGAATAAATGATATTGGAAAAGAATTTGAGGAAAGTACAAAAGAGAGAATAAAAGATAAAAATCAAGAATATGGGCTAAAATTTTTCTATGAGGAAGAACTTGATAAAAATATAGAGGAAAGGTACAGATATTATCAAGAAAAAAGTGGTGGAAAAATAGGAGCTTTTGTGAATGTGGGAGGAAATCTTTTATCTCTTGGAAAAAATGCTGATATAGTAATAAATACAAAAGTTTTATTAAATAAAGAAAAAAATCTAAATGTAAAGGGTGGATTAGTTGGAAAGTTTTTAGAGGACAACAAACCAGTTTTATACCTTTTGAATATAAAAGGGATTGCTCTTGCAAATGGAATTTTAATCGATCCTGTTCCATTTCCTGAGATAGGAACTTCACAAGTCTATTATGAGAAACAGACAAATTTATCTTATAATATTGCAATAGTAATTATTTTTTTGTTGTTTGTTGGAAAAATTTTATTTGTTAATAAAAAATTTAAAAAAGTAGAAAATATAGAAAAAACATAAATCACGAGTGTTATTTTATTGAGAAAAATATGTTTTTTTATAAAATAATAATCTAGGATATATAAAATAAAAAAGCTTACCTTTTTATTTTGGAATTTTCAAAATTTTAGGTATGGCTTTTTTAATAAAGTTTAAAATTATTTGATTTTTAATTCTAAATGGTGCTTAGGATCACTTTTATCTCCAATTCTTATAATTAATCCTTTTTCAATTAAATTTTTTATTCTTCTATTAATTGTTGTTGCTGATTTATTGATTTCTTTTTCTAGTTCTTTTCTATTTGCTTGTCCTCTATTAGCAATATATAAAATAATTTTTTTGTCTGTAGAATCTAATTTAGACCAAGCTTCTTCTCCAATAGAACTTTCTAATTTATCACTTTGTCTTAATTTTCTCATAATGATATTATTTTTTAAAATTAATTTTACACTATTATTAGGTTCAGAATACTGCGGTTCATCTAAGAAAAATATTTTCATATCTTCGTATATTCTTTTAACCCCTTCGTTAAGTTCTCTTACCCAGCCAAATTCTGTTAAAACTCTGGCTATTCTAGGATTTCTCGAGTATCTAGTTTCTTTTATATTTTCTAAAGTAACAATATTAGGAAGTTTTCCAGGACTTGTAATTTCAAGTCTATCATTAAACATTGCAACCATTATATAGTTTCCTTGAAAAGAATATTCTCTATGAGTTATTGCATTAACTATTCCTTCTAACCAAGCAAATTCAGGATATTCAGGAACGACTAAAAATTTGCCAGTTTCTTTATTTAAGCTCATAAAATCTCTTAATTGTAAAGAAATCACCTCTCTAGTTTTTGGAATTATTTTTAACAAAGAATCTTCTATATTTATATCTTTTATAATATTAATTCTTTCTCCAACCTGCATAGAATTTCCATCATATCTTAAAAATCTAACTCTACAATTTGGATAAAATTCAGTTACATTTTTAGAAAATAGTAGAATAGCTCCGTTAGTTAAATATTTTTTATTATCTTTTTCTTTAAGAAAACCTCTAGCTTTTAAAACTTGTTCATCAGATAAATTTAAAGCAGATATTTTTTCTTTATATTCTTTTAAAAGTTCTAAATCTAAATCTTCTAATGTGGCTTCTTTATTTAATTCATCCTCGTAACGTCTTGTGTTTTTAGAATATTCTAAATTAATTAAATCTTCACCTTTTAACTCTTTACTTCTATCACCTATTCTTAGATAAGTAGTGCCATTTTTTGTTCTAATTATTCTTTCAGTTTCAGCTTCTATATGAAATAAGAATATTTCATCAATTTCTCCATTTTTATTTTCAAAGGTCAATATTTCTAATTTATAATTAGGCATAGGAGAACAACACTCTTTAGGAGAAGAGATGATATCATTATATTTATCGTGAGGTAGACTCTTCATTCCTTCAAATTCTCTTTTTTTATCACTTACTCCAACTATTATAACCCCACCCTCAGCATTGGCAAAAGCGGAAAAATGAGGAGCCAAATCACTGGCTTTTATTTTAGATGATTTAACGTCAAAGTATTTATTTTCTGCTTTTGTTTTGATATATTCAATATCTATTAAAGGATTTATTTTTGAATGTTCCATTTTATTCTTCCTCCTTTTTTAACCTAACTATTTTATAAATAGACCTAACCATTTTTTTTATACCTAACCATTTTTATAAAGTTTAATTTATTGTTGTATAATATTTAAAAATAAGGTTTTATAAAAAAATTTTTTATAAAATCTAAATAGACCTAACCATTTTATAAATAGACCTAACCATTTTATGGAAAATAAAAAACAAAATTTACAATTAAAGTATAACATAATAAAAAAGAAAATACACCTAAAATCTCAAATAAGACTTTAGGTGTAGTATTTTTTATCTTTCTTCAGGTCTTATAAAACCTTTATCTTTATAGTCTTCGGAAAAAATAAGTTTTCCATTTTCATCATAAGTTTTCCAGATACCAACTCTTTTTCCTTGTAAATAATTGCCCTCTTCTTTTAATTTTCCATTATCATAATAAGAAGTACATTTTCCAGTTTTGTATCCATTTTCATAGTTTACTGAATATCTAAGATTTCCATTTTCATAGAACTCTTTGTACTCTCCTTGAAAAACTCCTAAAGAGTAATTTTCGATTCTTGCTAGTTTTCCATCAGAATAGTAGTATTTAAAATCTCCAAAAGGTTGATTTTTTATAAAGTTTCCCTCTAATTTAAGAGTACCATCTTCATAGAATTTTTTAGCAATTCCATATTTTTGACCTTTTACAAAGCAAATCTCTTCTTTAATAATACCAGTAGAATAAAACTCCCTATATACTCCATTTATTTTTCCACGAGAGATAGGAAAAACTCTTCTTATACTATCTTTACTCAAAGAAAGGTCGATAATCTCTCCAGTTCCGCTAGCAGTAACAGTGGAAAGTCTATAAGGATTTTCAGAAGAAGTTGTATTTAGGCTAGTACAAGCCCCTTGAAATAAAAGAGATGATAAAATAAAAAACTTAATTCCATTATTTAACAAGTAGTTCTTCTTCATCTTCAACTAATTTTTCCTCTCCTTTAGCTACAGGAGCAGTGTTCATTGGTTCGATAGGTTGAATATATTCCATAGCATTTACATTAGTTTTGATAGTTTCTAATCTTTTTAATAGGTCGCTAGTATATTCAACGAAAGTATATTTAGATTGTTTGAATATATCTTCTAAAGATGCTGTAACTATAATATATAGCATTCCATCATTAACAAAAGATGCTTTTTCAGTTACATTTCCTATTGCGATATTAGCAGTGTAATCTCTTAATTCTTTTAGAGAACCAGTATATATTCTTTTTGAATAAGTGTCAACAAGAGCTAATTGTTGTTGGAAGTAACCATCTATTTTTTGGTTCATTTTAGATTTCAGATCATTAAGAGCTTGTTCTCTAGCTCTTTCTTCAGTAACGAAAGGTCCAGCTGAAGAGATTCTAGCTTTACCGATTCCGTAAATTTCTCTAGTAACATCTACTGTATTAGCGATTTTTTCCTCTGCAATAGAAGGTTGTTTTTGGCTAGTAGGTAAGCTAGGAAGCCCAGAACACCCGATCATTGTAGTAGCTAATATTGCGAACATTATTTTTTTCATTGTATCACCCTCCAAGATATTATAATATTATTTTTTTTATGTAATTTAAACAAAAGACATAAAAATTATATCTAACATTATAAGATGAATTTTACAAAATTTTTATACTATTATTTTATAGCAAATTAAAAATTATTGCAAATTATTATTGAAATTTTTAGAAAAATTTTATAAAATAAAATCTTAGGAGCTAATTTTCGGGAGGGAGATTTTTCTGAAAATTGTATTAAAAAAGTGAATAACTAAATAAAAAATAAATTTTAAAGGAGGGAGAAAATGAGATTTTTTTCTCTAAGAAAGAAAAAATATGCAACTTTAACAGTAAAAGACGAAGTCGATGAAAACAGAATGCTTGAGGAAGATAAGAAAAATACTGGTATCACTGAAGAGCCTTCTGATCTTTGGGAAAAATGCCCAGAATGTGGGGAGATAGTTTTAAAGAAAGATATCGGAAGAAACCTATACAGATGTCCAAACTGTGGTCATTATTATAGAATGAGTGCTAGAGAAAGAATAGACTTACTTATTGATGGTGGAACATTTGTAGAAGAAGATGCAAATCTTCAAACAGAAGACTTTTTAGGATTTGAGGGGTACAAGACAAAAGTTGAAAAAGCAGAGGGAAAAACAGGTATAAATGAGGCTGTTGTTTCTGGAATAGGAAAAATAAAAGGCATCGAAGTAAGTATAGCTGTAATGGACTTTGATTTCCTTGGTGGAAGTATGGGTTCAGTTGTTGGAGAAAAAATAACAAGAGCTTTAGAAAGAGCGTTAGAAAAAAGAATACCAGCTATTGTAGTATCAAGTTCTGGAGGAGCTAGAATGTATGAAGGAATAGTTTCTCTTATGCAGATGGCGAAAACATCAGCAGCAGTTCACAGACTTAAAAAAGCTGGAATACCATATATTTCTATCCCTGTAAATCCTACAACAGGAGGAGTTACAGCATCTTTTGCTATGCTTGGTGACGTTATAATAACTGAGCCAAAAGCATTAATAGGTTTTGCTGGACAAAGGGTTATAGAACAAACAATAAAACAAAAACTTCCAAAAGGATTCCAAACAAGTGAATTTTTATTAAAACACGGAATGCTTGATATAATAACAAAAAGAGAAGAGATGAAAGATACAGTAGCAAAAGTTTTAAGTAACTTGGTCTAAGTTAGGAGGTAATAAATTGGATTTTGAAAAACAACTTTCGGATATAGAAAATAAAATAAAAGAACTAGAAGATTTTGCTAAATCAAAAAATGTTGATTTATCAGATGAGATAGAAGAACAAAAAGAGCTTTATAACCAAAAAATAAAAGAGATTTATTCAAATCTTACTGACTGGGATAAAGTTTCTATTGCAAGACACCCTAATAGACCAAATACTTTGGACTATATCAGAGGAATAACAGAAGATTTCGTTGAACTTCACGGAGATAGACTTTATGGAGATGACCCTGCTATTGTAGGTGGACTTTGTAAAATTGATGGACAAAAATTTGTAATCATTGGTCATCAAAAAGGAAGAGACATTAATGAAAAAATCCGTAGAAACTTTGGAATGGCTAACCCAGAAGGATATAGAAAAGCTTTAAGACTTATGAGAATAGCTCAAAGATTTAATATTCCTATCTTGACTTTAGTTGATACTGCTGGAGCTTTCCCAGGAATTGAGGCAGAAGAGAGAGGTCAAGGAGAGGCAATCGCTAGAAACCTTATGAAAATGTTTGGAGTGAGAGTGCCAATCATCTCTGTTATAATCGGAGAAGGAGGAAGTGGAGGAGCTTTAGCCCTTGCTGTTGCAGATAAAGTTTTAATGTTAGAACACTCAATATATTCAGTTATATCTCCAGAAGGTTGTGCTGCAATACTTTTCAAAAATGGAGCTTTAGCTGAAAAAGCAGCAAACAACTTAAAAATTTCAGCACAAAACCTAAAAAAATTAGGAATAATAGATGACATAATAGAAGAACCAACTGGAGGAGCACATCGTGATATTTTATGTGCACAAATTAACCTAAAAAAAGCAGTTCTCTCATCAATTTCTGAATTAAAGAAAATAAATGTAGATACTTTATTGAAAAATAGATATAATAAATTTAGACAAATGGGATTTTATCTAGAAGAAGTCGATGAAGAAATAACAGAAAAAACTTCACAAAATAACATAGAAAATAATTAAAATTTATCATATTTATAAAAAATTTTTCGGAGGTTGAGTGATGAAAAAAATAGCAATCCTTACAAGTGGTGGAGACTCTCCAGGAATGAATACAGCCATAAGAGCTGCTGCAAAAATGGCTCAGTATAAAGGAATGGAAGTTTATGGAGTAAGAAGAGGATACCACGGAATGTTAATGGACGAGATCTTCTTAATGGACGGTCGTTTCTTATCTGGAATAATTGAAAAAGGTGGAACAGCTTTACTTACAGCAAGATGTCCAGAATTTAAAGATCCTAAATACAGAGCAATCGCTGCTGAAAACTTAAAAAGAAGAGGAATTGAAGGACTTATTGTTATTGGAGGAGACGGTTCTTATAGAGGAGCAGATCTTTTATCTAAAGAACACGGAATAAAAGTTGTTGGACTTCCTGGAACTATAGACAATGATATAATCGGAACAGATTTTACAATAGGATTTGACACTTGTTTAAATACTATATTAGATGCTATATCTAAATTAAGAGATACAGCAACTTCTCACGAAAGAACAATACTTGTAGAAGTAATGGGAAGAAGAGCAGGGGACTTAGCAGTTCATTCTTGTATCTGTGGTGGAGGAGACGGAATACTTATTCCTGAAGTTGAAAACTCTATTGAAATGTTAGCTTTCCAAATCAAACAAAGAAGAAATACTGGAAGATTACACGACATCGTTCTTGTAGCTGAAGGTGTTGGAAATATATTTGAAGTAGAAAAACAATTAAAAGAAAAAGTTACAACAGAAGTAAGAACAGTTATCTTAGGACACGTTCAAAGAGGAGGAACTCCTAGTGGAAGAGATAGAATGTTAGCTACTCAAATGGCAGTAAAAGCTGTTGAAACTCTAGAGGCTGGAGAAGGTGGAGTTATGATCGGTATAGAAAGAGGAGATCTTGTTGCTCACCCAATCTCTTATGCTTGGGAAGGAACTAAGAGAAATAACATCTTAGATCTATATCGTATAGCTGATATATTCTCAAGATAATATAAATAAAAAATAAAGACTGACTGAGATGCTACTTAATCAAAGTTGGTCTTTTTTTTATTAAAAAATTACAAAAAAATATCTTGTAAAAAATAAAAGATATGATATAATGTTGTGGTTTTGTTTTTTTGAAAATTAAAAATAAGGAGAGGAAAATGTTAGAGACAAAAAACGAAAATATCTATCAATTGGAAGGAAGAGTTCCTTTAAAAATTGCTGTGCCTTTAGGTGTGCAACACTTACTTGCTATGTTTTTAGGAAATATTTCACCACTTATTATTGTATGTGGAATGTTACAAATGGAAACTGGTTTAAAAACATCTCTTATTCAAAATGCTATGTTTATTGCAGGGGTAACAACACTTATTCAAATCTACCCAGTTTTAAAAATTGGTAGTGGACTTCCAGGAGTTATGGGAACAAGTTCTGGATTTTTAGGAAGTTGTAAAGCAATAGGTGCAAGTTATGGTTATGGTGCTATTATGGGAGCATCTATATTTGGTGCTATTTTTGAAATGATTTTAGGATATTTCATAAAACCACTTAAAAAATTATTCCCACCAATAGTAACAAGTCTTGTAGTAATATCAATCGGACTTTCTCTTTTACCAGTTGGGATAAGATATTTTGGTGGTGGATTTACAAAAGAGTTTGGAGACCCTAAACACCTTATTGTAGGAACTACAGTTATTTTGTTAGTAATTATTTTCAATCAATTTAAAAATAGAGTAATAAGATCATCAGCTATCTTAATTAGTATAGTTATTGGTTATGCTTTGGCAATTCTTATGGGAATGGTAGATTTTACAGCTGTAAAAGAGGCTGCTTGGATAAGTCTTCCTAAATTTATGCCTGTAAAAATAGTATTTAATACTCACGCAATCATAGCAATGGTTATTATGTATATAGCTACTGCTGTTGAAACTGTTGGAGATTTATCAGGAATCGCTAACGGAGGACTTGACAGAGAACCAACTGACCAAGAATTATCTGGTGGAGTTATTGCTGACGGATTTGGAAGTTTAATCGCTGCTTTCTTTGGAGTTTTACCAAATACAACATTTAGCCAAAACGTTGGACTAGTAGCAGTTACAAAAGTAGTAAATAGATTTGTTATAGGAACTGGAGCAATAGTTCTTGTACTTATGGGATTTATTCCAAAATTAAGTGCAATATTTACAGTAATGCCTCAATCAGTTCTTGGAGGAGCTGCAGTTGTAATGTTTGCTATGATATTTGTAAGTGGATTAAAATCTCTATTAAGAGAAGAGATAGATGACAGAAAAGGTTTAATTATCGCTATATCTTTAGGACTTGGAGTAGGAATCGGAAACGTTCCAGAACTTCTTGGACAATTACCAGCTTGGGTAGGACAAATATTCGCTCAAAACGGAATCATTATGACATTCGTTATAGCAACAGCTTTAAATTTATTATTACCAACAAAAAAAGCTGATAAATAATGTATATAGACAATAATATTTTCAGTGATAAAAATATTGAAAATATTAAAAAACAATGGTAAAATTAAAAAAATAATAAAAATAAGGGAGAGGAGAGTTGAAAGAAACAGTTGATGAAGATTGATTGTTCCATTCTAAACGAAAGTTTAGAAATATCAACTCTTTTTTCTTGGATAAGGTGGTGTTAAATGCTAACAATAAAAGATTATATCCTAGTTGAAAATTTAGAAGAGGCTTATAAATTAAACCAAAATATAAATAATGTTATTCTTGGTGGAACTGGTTGGTTAAAATTACAAAATAGAAATATAGGAAAAGCAATAGATTTATCAAACTTAGGGCTTGATAAAATAATTGAAGATGATGAAAAATATGTAATCGGTTGTATGACAACTTTAAGGGATATAGAGCTTAACAAATCTTTAAACGAATTTACAAAGGGAGCTATAAAAGAGAGCTTAAGACATATAGTGGGAGTTCAATTTAGAAACTCTGTAACAATAGGTGGAAGTATCTACAGTAGATTTGGATTTTCAGATATACTTACTTCACTTTTAGCTCTTGATACTTATGTAGAGATGTATAAAGGTGGAATTATCCCTTTAAAAGATTTTGTAGATATGAAATATGATAAAGATATATTGGTAAATATAATTATAAAAAAATCTAAAAGATTGGTTGGATATTCATCTTTTAGAAATCAAACAACAGACTTCCCTGTCCTAACTTGTGGGGTGGCAATCCTTGACAATGGAAAAGTATTGGCAAGTATCGGAGCAAGACCACATAGAGCAAGAGTTGTGGAAGATAGTGAAAATATTTTAGAAGTTAAATCAATGGAAAATATAGAAAAATTTGCAAAATATGTAAGTAACTCTTTAAAATTTGATAGTAATATGAGAGCAAGTGGAGAGTATAGAAAACATCTTACAGAAGTTTTAGTGAAGAGAACTTTAAAAAATCTAGTGGAGGTAAAATAATGGAAATAAAATTTTGGCTTAATGGAAAATTAATAGAAGATACAATAGAACCAGATACTCCGCTACTTGAATATGTAAGATCAAAAGGGTGCTTAAGTGTAAAAAGAGGTTGTGAAACATCAAACTGCGGACTTTGTACTCTTTGGATAGATGAAAAGCCTGTACTTTCTTGTACAGTCCTAGCTGTAAGAGCTAATGGAAAAAAAGTTACAACTCTTGAGGGTCTACAAGATGAGGCTTATGAATTTGGAAAATTTATGGCTGGAGAGGGAGCAGACCAATGTGGATACTGCAACCCTGGATTTATAATGAATGTACTTGCAATGGCAAGAGAGTTAAAAGAGTTTTCTGACGAGGATATAAAAGAATATTTAGTTGGAAATCTTTGCAGATGTACAGGATATATGGGACAGTTTAGAGCTGTAAAAAAATATTTAGATTATAAAATGGGAGGTAAAAAATAATGAAAGTAGTTAATACCTCAGTTATAAAAAAAGATGCTATGGCACTTGTTACAGGAAAACCTGTGTACACTGACGATATAGCTCCAAGTGATTGTCTAGTTATAAAACTTTTAAGAAGTCCTTATGCACACGCACTTATAGAGGATATAAATATAGATATTGCAAAAAAAGTGCCAGGAATTGAGTGTATCTTTACATATAAAGATGTGCCAAATAAAAGATTTACTTTGGCTGGTCAAACTTATCCAGAGCCAAGTCCATATGATAGACTTATCCTTGACAAAAGATTAAGATTTGTAGGAGACGTTGTGGCAATAGTTGCTGGAGAAAATGAAAAAGCTGTAGAAAAAGCTATAAAACTTATAAAAGTAAAATATGATGTACAAGAGCCAATCTTGGATTTTAGAAAATCTAAAGATAGCAATATCTTAATCCACCCAGAAGAAAACTGGAAAGCTCTTTGTCCAGTAGGTGCTGACAACAAAAGAAATCTTTGTGCTAGTGCAACAGACGGAGATCAAAATATAGATAAAGTTTTTGCTGAATGTGATGTAGTTTTACAAAATACTTATCATACAAAGGCAAATCAACAAGCTCCAATGGAAACTTTTAGAGCTTATGCCACAAAAGATATGTTTGGAAGACTTAATATAGTTTCATCTACACAAATACCTTTCCACGTAAGAAGAATAGTGGCAAACGCCCTTGATATATCAAAATCAAATATAAGAGTGATAAAACCAAGAATCGGTGGAGGATTTGGAGCAAAACAAACAGCAGTAATGGAGATTTATCCAGCTTTTGTAACTTATATGACTGGAAAAAATTCAAAACTTATCTTCACAAGAGAGGAAAGTCAAACAGCATCTAGCCCAAGACACGAAATGGAAGTTACTGTAAAAATCGGAGCTACAAAAGATGGAAAAATAAAAGCTATTGATCTATACACACTTTCAAATACAGGAGCTTACGGAGAACACGGTCCAACAACAGTAGGACTTAGTGGACATAAATCTATTCCATTATATAGTAAAGCAGATTCATACAGATTTACTTATGATGTAGTTTATACAAATACTATGTCAGCTGGAGCATATAGAGGTTACGGAGCTACTCAAGGAATATTTGCTATTGAATCAATAATTGATGAGTTAGCAGAAAAACTAGGAATGAATCCTATTGAACTAAGAGAAAAAAATATGGTAAGAGAGGGAGATTTTATGCCAGCTTATTATGGAGAAACTGCCAATAGCTGTGCTTTAGATAGATGTCTTGCTCGTGCTAAAAAAATGATAGACTGGGATTCTAAATATCCACGTCGTGATATGGGAAATGGAAAAGTTAGAGGAGTAGGACTTGGATTTTCTATGCAAGGGTCTTCTATATCAAATGTTGACGTTGGTTCTGTTGCAATAAAAGTAGGAGATGATGGATTCTATAATCTTATGGTAGGTGCAACAGATATGGGAACTGGTTGTGATACAGTCCTTGCTCAAATAGCTGCTGAATGTTTAGATTGTAGCGTAGACAATATCATAACTCAAGGGGTTGATACAGATGTATCTCCATATGATTCTGGTTCTTACGCATCAAGTACAACTTATCTAACTGGAATGGCTGTTGTAAAAACTTGTGAAAAACTTATTGAAAGAATAAAAGAAAAAGGAGCTGAATATATAGGCTCATCAGTTGAAGATGTAGACTTTGACGGAAAAAGAGTATATGATTTAGCAACTAATAAAGAAATTTCTCTAAAAGATATAGCAAATAAAGCTTTTTGCAATAATACAAATATTTTATATGCAAGCGAATCTCACTCTTCAAAAGTATCTCCACCACCATATATGGTAGGAATTGCAGAGGTAGAAGTTGACACAGAAACTGGAAAAGTAGATATTATAAATTATAAAGCTGTGGTTGACTGTGGAACTGTTGTAAATCCTAATCTTGCAAGAATACAAACAGAGGGAGGAATCGTTCAAGGAATAGGAATGGCTCTTTATGAAGATGTAGTCTATACTGAGAAAGGAAATTTACAAACAGGTTCATTTATGCAATATAAAATCCCTACAAGAATGGATATTGGAGAAGTGGAAGTACAGTTTGAAAGTAGCTACGAGCCAACAGGTCCATTTGGTGTAAAATCAATAGGGGAAGTTGTAATAAATACTTCATCTCCAGCTATTGCTAACGCTGTATATAACGCTGTTGGTGTAAGAATAAGAGAACTTCCAATAACTCCAGAAAAAGTATTTATGGGAATGAAAAAATTAAATGAAAATTAATCTGGTTTTGTTAGCTAGTGGAAATAGCAAAAGATTTGGTAGTAATAAACTACTTTATAAGATAAATGGAAAAGAGATGTTTAAATATTCGGTGGATTTAGCTGATGATTTAAAAAAATCTTTGAAAGAGACTATAAAAAATATAATAGTGGTGTCTAAATATCAAGAGATAAAAGAATATGTACTTTCTAAAAATATGATTTATGTAGAAAATCCTCAAAGTGAATTGGGGATTTCTACCTCTATTATCTTTGGGATTTCTGAAAGTGAAAAATCTGAAAGTGATTATATAATGTTTATGGTATGTGACCAGCCCTATACAAAAAGCTCCACTATAGAGAATTTTATCAAAAGTTTTCTAAAAAGTGATAAAGGGATAGGTGCTGTGGCTTTTGAAAAAATAATGGGAAATCCTTGTATTTTTTCTTGGAAGTATCTTGAGAATTTAAAAAAACTCTCTGGAGATATTGGTGGAAAAAAGATAATAAAAGAAAATCTTGATGATGTGTATATTTACGAGGTATCAACTAAAAAAGAATTGGAAGATATAGATTTTTTGAATAAAAATACTTGACAGAATAGGAAATATATAGTATACTATCATAGTTGAATTAATGAAGTAGAAACTCCCGTTTCTCACCTTACAGGCTACGAGCTTTTATAAGGTAACGAGTAATTAAAATAATAATTATTTTGATTTTATAACGGGGTTGGTCTGACCTCGTTTTTTTATATGATTATCTTATTAGGAGGTGTCGGCTATTTCTGACAAAATTAGAATTAACGAAAAAATAAAAGGGAAAGAATTTAGAATCATATCTAATTCTGGAGAACAACTAGGAATAATGACAGCTAATGAGGCTTTAGATATGGCAAGAAGAGAAAATCTAGATTTAGTAGAGATTTCTCCAAATGCAGCTCCACCAGTTTGCAAAATAATGGATTTTGGAAAATATAAATATGAGCAAACTAGAAAAGCTAAAGATGCTAAGAAAAAACAAAAACAAATAGTTGTTAAAGAAGTTAAGTTAAGAACAAGAATAGATACTCACGATTTAGAAACAAAAATCAACAGTATCAAAAAATTCTTAGAAAAAGATAATAAAGTTAAAGTTACTTTAGTACAATTCGGAAGAGAGAGAAGTTACGAAGATATGGGAATAGAACTTCTTGATGACGTAGCTAGTAAATTTGATGGATTTGCTGAAGTTGAAAAAAGATATAAAGATGCACAAAAGCATTTATTATTGTCACTAAAAAAATAGGTTTGTAATTTGAGAGGAGGAACACAAAAATGCCAAAAATGAAAACTCATAGAGGAACAGCTAAAAGAATCAAAGTAACAGGAAAAGGGAAATATGTTGCTAAACACTCAGGAAAAAGCCACATATTAACTAAAAAAACTAGAAAAAGAAAAAATAGAATGAAAAAAGACTTTGTAATTTTAGATAACGTGCATAAAACAGCTATGGTTAGATTATTACCATACGGAGTTGGAAGATAATTCGATTTTCGGATATATAAATTAGAGGAGGATAATAATGAGAGTTAAAACTGGAATAGTAAGAAGAAGAAAACATAAAAAAGTTTTAAAAGCTGCTAAAGGATTTAGAGGAGCATCTGGTGACGTTATAAAACAAGCTAAACAAGCTGTTATGAGAGCTATGGCTTACTCTACAAGAGATAGAAAAGTTAACAAAAGAAAAATGAGACAATTATGGATCATAAGAATAAACGCTGGAGCAAGATTAAACGGAATGACTTACTCTACATTTATGAATGGTCTTAAAAAAGCTGGAATCCTTTTAGACAGAAAAGTTTTAGCTGATATGGCTTTAAACAACGCTGAAGGATTTGCAAAATTAGCTGCAACTGCTAAAGCTGCATTATAATTTTTAAATATTATATAAATCAAGACAGAGTAATCTGTCTTTTTTTATTTTTTGTATATTAAATAGATGTCAAAATAAATGTAAAAAAAACTAAATTTCTTAAAAAATTGAATTATGATAAAAATTACTGAAGAAATAGCATTGGAAACTACTAAAGTAGCAGATAAATTTTTTTCCAAACATAAAGAAGTCTATGAGAAATTTATTGAAAATATAAAAAGTTACTATCATTATAAAAACCAAAATATTGATATAAAAGCAATGAAAACCTATAAAAATCTTTATAGAATGAGAATAAATGATTATAGAGTTGTTTATAAATTAGTTAATGGTGAGATAATAGTAGTAAGTGTTGTTGCTGTGGCATCAAGGGGACAGATATATAAGGATTTTTAAGAAAAAAAGATAAGGAGAAGTTGCATCTCCTTATTTTTTATATTAAGATTCTATTTCTACTAAGTTTAAAATACATTTAGTCATAATTATATTTCTACTTCCTACTTTAAAAGCTACCAATTTTTTATCTTCAATAGCTCTATAGATAGTAGTTTTTCCAACATTAAGATAATTAGCTAGTTTTATAACAGATGTATTATCCCCAAGTTTTTTTAATGCGTCATCTAGAAACTGAGATTCCACTTCGTTTTGAGGTGTTGCCAGTTTTATTATCTCCTCGTTAGATAAAAAATCAAAATTTTTGTTTCTATTAATTTTAGCCATAATGCTACCTCCTTTAAAAATTTAAAAAAATTACGAATACCAATAACTACATATTAAAAATTACGTAATTTATGGAAGAAAGCTAGAATTAGCAAGTGATGTTGAACGCTAAAAAACGACACTGTTTGAACGAAGTGAGTTTGTCGTTTTTAGTGAAATGAGCTTAGCTAAGTCAGATTTCTGAAATATGGAGTAATTTTTAGATATATAATCCTAGTAGTTAATCAATTTATTGAAGTCTGTAGTAATTCTTAACTTTTTTTCTAAACTAACTATATTTTTGAATTAAGATATTCGATAAACTCTATTGCATCATAGTACCCCAGAGCATCAAACTCATATGGGCTACAAGAAAAATAATCTATCCCTTTTGCCTCACAGAAGTTAAGTTTTAAAGCCTCTCTAGCCTCCTCCCTATCAATACCAAACTTTTTAGCAATCTCAGAGCATAGCCCAAATATTGTTCTCATCTGTTTAATTGTCAAGTGATAACGATAATTAGTAAAATCCATTTTTTTCCTCCCTCTCTTTTAAACTAAAATATAATTTCTCAAGTTGCTCCCTCACTTCCAAAGGCGAGTGATTAAAATACCATTTATGAAAATGTAAAAATTTTTTAAGGCTCTCGGCGTCATCAAAAGACAAAGCCCTATAGTAAAATGCCTCATATGATCTGCTCATCTTAAAATCCATAGTCCCTCCTTGGCTACATTTTATTTTTTTTAAATCTATATAAATATTATGATTATCTTTTTATTTAGTAGGTTGTAGAAAACCAGTGTCTACCTCCTAAACTTTTTTATTTGATAGAGTTATAGTTAAAATCTACCCTTTGTAGTCAAAATAATATTATTCATACATATATTAGATTAGATAATAACAAATAGTATATTAAGAAAAGTAACTATAATAATAAAAAATATATTTTCTGACTACATTTTAAATATTAATAATATAGTTTAGCTATTTTAAAAGAGTTAGGTAGTAGACAAAGTTTTTTTGATATTACTACGTCTTATTTAATTTTAGTTTTTATTAAATGTTAGATAAAAGGTTTTAGGCTACAACAAAGGCTACAAAGGTTACACCTAGTCTATAGCTAAAAAATCTTTTTTAAAAATATCATTTTTCATAATCTCACAAGCTTTTACAATGATGTTTTCTTTGGTAAAATCCCCCTTAGGAAATCTCACAGATACTCTGTCGTTTATGATAAATCCCTCCTCTATAAGTTGTCTCTTAAGTCCTCTCATATCCAGAAGTTCAAGGGTAGAGTTAGTAAGTAAGTGTTCTTCTGCAATAGCTTTGTAAAGTAGGGAAAATCTCACAAAATGTCTATCCCCCTTAATCTGATAAAAAAGACTCGTATCTTTTCCAGATTCTTTTACAAGTTCCAAAAGTTCTAAAAAGTTGGCAGTAGGTGTGTAATAATTAGATAGTTTTTTATTTAAAAATTTATAAAAATCTTCTAAAATCTCATCTTTTAGAGGGATTATACATTCCAAGGCTCTAAGCCCTGTAAAAATACATAGTCCATTATAAAGCTGTCTCTCGTCATCTACACTTTGAAGATGATAACGGACTTCCCATTGAGGAAATTTTATTTTTTCTCTGTTAAGTCTATAAAAGAGAGCATATTTCCCCAACTTCTCCAAATAATCTGTGGTTTTAAAAATATTAAAAATCTTGCTTTCACATTTATTCTCCTTTGTAAGTTTTATGCTTATCATTCTATTTTTTACAGATACATCAGATAGCTCAGATTCTCCAGATATAATAAGCGGTGTACAGAGTTTAAATTCAGTAAGCTTTGAGGTTATATTTCCTTGGTTTATGGTTTTGTTGTCATAGACAGAACGGATTGTGGCATATAGATCCTCTGCTTTTTCCTTTTGACGAGACCCTGTGATTTTTACCTCATCTATCGCCCAAGGGGTTATATTAGAACAACTTGAAAAGCTACGTATCTGATGATTTGATAAGGTTACTAGAGATTTAATATTTTCCCTTGTACCAAACATAATCCTAGAGATAAACTCTATAAACTCAGTTTTACCAATGGAAGTTGTTCCGCTTACCTCAAGTATTGGGTATGCTCCATCTATGTGAAATCTTCCTAATGCCCAACAAATCCCCAGTAAACTTTCATTTCTATCTTTTCTAAGGCTCAAAAGGTTCTCATCTAACCAAAATTTTTCCTCATCAGTAAAATCTTTTATTTCCTCTAGAGGTTTTATTTTTAAATCAGCTTTACTACAGATAACAGGAGAGGTAGGGTCATAGTATTTGTCATTAATTATCCCATAGTGTTCTATCTCCTCAATATATTTTTCGGCATTTTCTTCCAAAATCCAGCTCCAAAAATTGGGAATAATAGTGATACTACCTAAAAAATACCCTATATTTTCAAGGATTCCATTTTTTGTGATAAGGTCTGTCTTCTTGGCAAAAAACTCCCTCTCACGTCCATTGGTTATGACAAAGCCTCCAATATAGTTATCAGAAAACTTTGTAATCCTTAAAAGAAAATCTGTTATTTTGGTAGTTAAGTTGTAGTAATATCCGTCCTCTCCTTTGCTAAAAGGGGAAATCTTTTTATTTAAGTCTTTTTTAATATCTTCACTAAAGTTAATTTTTATAGGATTATCTATTATTTTTATAAGCCTTTCTTTTCCAAGGTTTATTAAATCTTGATTGGTTTGATTAGTTTCGTTTAACTGATTATTAGTTAATCTATTTTCTAAAGTGTTATTATGTAGGTTAATTTCTTTTGATAGATTGTTAGTAGGCTTATTTTCTAAAGATTTACTACTTAGGTAAGTTTGATTAATATTATCTGATTTATTATCGGTAGATTTATTTTTTAGTCCACTTGTCAATACTTCGTTAAAGTCTTTATAAATTCCTAAATCTACTTCAAATAATTTATCTTTATTACTTTTAATACTAGATAAAATCTTAATTATCTCATCTTTAGATTTTTTTCCTTGGGTGTCGTTATCAGTTGCTATTATTATCTTCTCGAAACTAGAGAGCCAATCTTTTTGATGTTCGATAGATTTTAAGTTACCAGCTCCAAAAGGCAAACTTACAACACTCTCAAATCCCACTTCCAAAGCACTTAATAAATCAATCTCCCCCTCAACTATAATTACATAGCTAAAATCCTTTACAAGTTGCCAACCTAAAAGATAATCGCTTTGGCTTTCCCTTTCAGAAAATATCTTTTTATCAATAGTTCTATATTTTATACCAATCACTTTTTTGCCGTTGGTAAGTGGCATCATCATAGTATTACTTTTTCCAAGTCTTGCAAACTTCTTAAGATATTTATCACTTATACCACGACTAGCAAGATATTTTATCCATTCATCATTTAGAAATTTATCTTTTCTAGCAAGGAATATAGAGGTTAAATCTATATTTTTTTTAATTTCTTTATTAAAAGAGTTATTATCAGTAAAATTATTAGCTCTACCATTTGATAAAGTTTTATCTCCACCTAAAGAACCATCTTTAAAATCTTGGGGGATTTCTCCCCCTAAACATCTATCTTTATTTTCTATGTCTCTAGCAAAATCTTTTGAGTTTTTTCCCTCCTCTTTATAATATTTTTTTATATCTCCATTTAAAGAACTATCCTTGGAGTTAAGGGGATTATCTCCCCTTAAACTTCCATTGTTTTTAGTTTCTACTCTATAAAATCTCCTAAGCTCTGGTATCTCCCCAATATCAAAACCATATTTTGATAAATCCTCTACACGTCCCCCAATATTATTTGAGAAACAAAAGTAAACTCCCTCTGCTATATTTATTGTAAAGTCTGGATTTTCTTTAACTTTATCACAGATTGGACAATACTTAAATCTAAGTTGATTTCCCTGTCTTGTATAATTATAATTCATTTTCTCCCCCTTTCTTCTCTCCCACAAAAATATTAAAAATTTTTCTAAACCATTATATCTATTTATTTTAACTTATCTATCCCCTAAGCTAAAAATTCTTTTTTTAATAAATCCAAGAAATATACTTGCCCCTTTCCTGTGATACGAGTAGTTGTTGAGATTATATCTCCAGTTACTGCTTTAACAACCCTTTCTGCCACCTTAAAAAGCCCTTTTTGTACTGCTGTCTGTGTTGGTTCTGTGGAATTTTTCAAGATAAATCCTTTTTCTCTAAACCATCTATATAGTTTTTTCTCTCCAAGGTGTATCCCCTCAGTAGCTATTAACTTTGAAAACTCCCTAACTAACAAGCAATCACTGGCTTTTTCGATAGTCTCAGCAAAAGAAACTCTTGGAGCATCATTTTCTATCTTTTTTTCTAAAATATCTATTTTTTCTTTATATCCAAGTATTTTCTTATTTTGTATTAGTATTGCTCTAGCCATCACTATTTCATCAGAGTTCCAAGCCTCTTCACATTTTATAAAGTACATACGAGCCTCTTTACCTTTCTCATTTCTTTGTAACATTGAGATCTCCTTAGCCATAGATATTTTCATTAAATGGTCTGTTATTTTTCTTATTCCACCAAAGGCTGTATCGTCTTGGACATTTTTGTCCATCACGATAAAATCAACATTTTCAATAAATCCATATTCACTCATTCTATCAAACCATTTTTTATATGGAGTTAATACCTCTAAAAATCTATGTAACTCTCTACCGCTTACAAGTTGTTCTCCGTCTCTTTCTTGAACCTTAATTAATTCTGTCATATTATTCCTCCTCTAATAAATCTGATATTTGGCATTTTAAAACTTTTACAATCAACCCCAGAGTTTTCAATCTAGGCTCTCCATTTTGGTTCACTAATCTTGTTATAGTTCCCTCAGAAATTCCAGATTTTTTAGATAATTCTCTGTGGCTTAGACAATTTTCAATCATCTTTTCTCTAAATTTCCTTTCATTAAACCTCATTTCAAAGCTCCTTTTTATTAAAATATTTTATAATTTGTTCAGACTGTTGAACGTTTTTTATATTTTAATTATACCCTATATTTTTTAATTGTCAACTACTTTTTTAAATAAATTTTGACAAAACGTTCAAACTATTGTACAATATTATAAAAAGAAAGAGGTGATTAAATGTTAAAAAGTAATTTAAAAGTGCTATTAGCTGAGAGAAATATATCAATAACTCAAGTTTCCAATGATACTGGGATTTCAAGGACAACTCTTACTTCATTGATGTCTGTTGCTAAAGGGATTCAGTTTGAAACTATGAATGCTCTTTGTAATTATCTAAAGATAACTCCTAGTGATCTGTTTATATATGTCCCTTATGATATAGAGATAAAGTTAGATAGTTTTAAATATAAGTATGGTTCTTCTAATAATTTTTTCTCTTTTTTTATAGAAGTTTTAAAAGAAAATAGAAAATATGTAATTTTATTTAATGGGTATATTTATAATTTTGAAAAAGATTTTGATATTCAATTGGATTTATATCAAGAATTAGAAACCGAAGAGGATAAAGACGATTTTAAAAATATAAAATATTATTTAGAAAAACTTCCTATACAATTTTTTGTTGATATAGAAAATCAAATTAGAAAAATATTTGTAGAAGAGTTAGAATTTTCTGATTTCTATGATAAAATCAATGAAGAAATCCCATTTATAGATGATAAAATAAAAGAGGAAGATTTATATATCAAATTTGATTGGTCTTTTCTTGATAAATAATAAAAATTCAGTTACTAATTAAAACTTTTCTCAGACCTAATCACTCTATAAATCTAGCTATTAGAAAAGGAGGGATTCTTTTCCCTCCTAAAAGATTTTTCTTATTATTTTTTCAATGATTTTAGCAAGTATCTCTATTAGCCTATACTTATAGAAATTGTCCATATCTATTTACCGTTAGTGACGTAATATTCAAAAGCCATTATTTCAGCTTTTTCCTTACCGATTCTCGCTATAGATTGCTCACTAGATTTTATCTCTTTGTTAATTTGAGTAATCCATTCATCAAAAGATTCATAAGGACAACCAACAGGAAGTTCTTCTCCGTCAGTTCTCATTTTTTCAAGAGTTTTAAGAGTTAATTTATCATCAGCTAACTCCTTAGTATACCCAACCTCTCTTTTTATAGACTCTTTTAGTTTGTCTAAAGATTCTTGAACAATCACTTTTGCCTCTTCTACTGATAATGCCATATCCGTACCTCCTTTAATTTATTTGTTTTATCTTTATAACCTATTGTATCATAAAGAATATTAAAGACTAACTATTAAATGTCAAGTCAAAAATAAAAAAATTAAATAAATTTGTTAATTTAAAAAAATGCATCACAAAAAT